>CALGND010000011.1 GCA_937958675.1 uncultured Granulosicoccaceae bacterium | reverse complement strand
AGTTTTGTTGGCGAATCCGGTTCGGGCCACTCTGTTGTAATGGATGGCTCACCGGAACACGGCGGCCGTAATCTCGGTGTGCGACCCATGGAAATGTTGCTCATTGGCCTGGGAGGCTGCACCGCATTTGATGTGATGTTGATGTTGCAAAAGTCTCGCCAGAACGTGGTTGACTGCGAAATTGATATCAAAGCGGCCCGTGCGGAGGGCGTTCCAGCGGTATTCACCGACATTACACTTCATTTTATTGTGTCTGGGCATGAGCTTAGCGAAAAACACGTATCGCGCGCCATTTCCTTGTCAGCGGAAAAATATTGCAGTGCGAGCAAGATGTTGGAAAAAAGTGCGGTGATTACTCATACGCACGAAATTATTGATGTGAATCAACCGAAGCAATAAATTGTGTGGAGTTCATCACATATTGAGAACTTGGCGTGATGCTATCTGCTTCCCGGCGCCGCGTGTGAACAGGTGATTTTTATTTAATACCAGAAATCAACAACTTAAAACAATCACGATGATGACTGGCCCGAGGTTTGCAGATTGTTTGGGGCGAAAGCATAGTTTTTTCTCCTCCCATCGGAAACCAGATGGTTAAGCGCGGCCTTCAGGGCTGCGCTTTTTTTTTGCCTTAATTTTCCATATGTTGTTGAGTCGAAGCGGATCCTCCTCTACAATGGCGGGCTACGCTCGTTCTCGAGCCTATCTTGATATTTTGAGGCTGTTGAAGTGAATAAAACAACCGTTAGCGCTAAGCCTGCTGAGGTTAAACGTCAATGGTTCGTTATCGATGCTGAAGGCAAAACCCTTGGCAAAGTAGCGACCGAATGTGCACACCGTCTACGCGGTAAGCATAAGGCGATCTATACTCCACACGTCGATACCGGCGACTATATCGTTGTTATCAATGCGTCTAAGGTAGAAGTCACTGGTAATAAGGCGAAGAATAAAATGTACCACCGCTACACGGGGTATATCGGCAACCTTAAATCGATCAGCTTCGAAAAGCTTCAGGCTTCACACCCTGAACGCATTATCGAACTAGCAGTGAAAGGCATGTTGCCTAAAAATCCTTTGGGCCGCGCGATGTATCGCAAACTACGCGTTTTCCCAAATGCTGAGCACGATCATGCTGCACAGCAACCAACGCTTTTGGAGCTATAAACAATGGCAGGGCAACAGTATTACGGCACTGGCCGTCGAAAATCTTCTACTGCACGCGTCTTTATGAGCAGTGGCAGTGGCAAAATTCAGGTGAATAGCAAGCCGCTCGAAGAGTACTTCGGTCGTAAAACTGCTCACATGATCATTCAGCAGCCGCTTGAGCGATCAGATAACGTTGGTAAATTTGATTTCAACATTACTGTGAAAGGTGGTGGTGGTAGTGGTCAGGCGGGTGCAATCCGTTTGGGTATCTCTCGTGCGCTTCTTTCATATGACGAAGCACTACGCTCTACCTTACGGGGCGCGGGTTATCTAACTCGTGACGCTCGTGAAGTTGAACGTAAGAAAGTCGGCCTACGCAAGGCGCGTAAGGCAACTCAATACTCTAAGCGTTAATTCTCCTAGCAGTACTGAGACGAAAAACCCCGCCAGTCGGGGTTTTTTTTCAACCAAAATTTGTGTCATCCCGACACAGGCGTAAACCGTCATCGATCAATCTTGCTAAGCATTAAACTGATTAACTTCACACCCAGGCTGCCAGCATTCATCTCACAATAGCACTCACTCACCAGTCCGCTCCACAATAGCCACCCGAATGAGGGACGCATAAACCCATCCATGGGGCTTCACTCAGGCATCCATGCCTTCGAGACCCTCATTCGGGTAGCTATTTCGGATCGCACTGGCGAGCGAGTGCTCTTGTGGGATGAATGCCTACTTCGTTCGTACTTGTACGTGCGCTGATGATGTGAGTTGGTGTAGCCCGGCCTATTCAAAACCGTAACAACTGCTTATCGTAGACGCTGCCGTTTAGATGCTTATACTAGTCGCTTGTTGATAACTCACTAAAGCGATGAACGCAGAAGCGCCCGTATTTAGCCCTACTCCTTCCGCCGCGTCGTTGCGCGAGATTCCTTATAACTACACCTCTTTCTCTGATCGAGAAATATGTTTACGTTATTTGGCAGAAGAGGGTTGGAACCTGATTTGCCAATTACGAGATCAGCGGCAAACTGGGCAATCCGCTCGAATGCTGTTTGAAGTGTTGGGTGATATGTGGGCAATCGATCGTAACCCCTACATTCAAGACGATCTACTCGGTAATCCAAAGCGGCGTGATGCATTGGTGTCTGCTCTGCGGCATCGCATTGAGCAAATTCGGGGTCGTAGCATTAGTAGCAACGTCACTGGCAATGATGATGGGAAAGATGCAATCGATGTTAGCGATAGCGTTAGCACCTTGCTAGAGATGGCGAGCGAGGCCGTTGATCAATTTGAACTTCGCTTGCAGCGAATGCGAAAACAGCGAAACCGGATCAGGCGCAGCCTGCGAAAGCACACACATAGTGACAATATTCGATTTGATGGCCTGTCTCGAGTGTCTCATGTAACGGATGCGACTGACTGGCGAGTAGAACTTCCGGTAGCTGTATTAACACCTGATAGTGAGCAGGAATTACCAGCGCTAATCAAAGCGTGCGTCGACTTAGATGTTTGCATCGTGCCACGCGGCGGCGGCACAGGGTATACCGGTGGCGCGATTCCGTTACGCGATAACGCTGTGGTGATCAATCTTGAAAAGCTACAGGGGATTGCACCGGTGTTGCACCCTGATTCTACAGATGCGCCTTGCAGCTCGTTTGCAACCGTTGCAGTTGGGGCGGGTACAGTCACTCGCCGAGTGTCGGAAGCAGCTGATCAGGCAGGTTTAGTGTTTGCGGTTGATCCAACTTCGTGGGATGCCTCCACCATTGGTGGCAACATCGCGATGAATGCAGGCGGTAAAAAAGCGGTGTTATGGGGCACTACCATCGATAACTTGTTGTCATGGCGAATGGTTGATGCTGCTGGTGATTGGTTGGATGTGCAACGTCTTGATCCTAATGGCAAGAAGCTGCACACCTTGGATAAGGTACGTTTTAAAGTGAGCAAATCCGATGGTCTTACCGGTAAGGCCATCGGTGAAGATCGTATTCTTGAATTTGCTGGCGCAGCCCTTAGGCATCAGGGTTTGGGTAAAGACGTTACTGATAAATTTTTAGGTGGCCTACCCGGTGTGCAAAAAGAGGGCTGTGATGGCCTGATCAGTTCGGCTGTTTTTATATTGCATAAAATGCCAGCGTTCAAGCGCACGGTGTGCATGGAATTTTATGGCAACGATTTGCGTAAAGCGGTTAGCGCGATTGTTGATGTTAATCAATACATTGACCAGCAAACCGGTGTGCAGCTAGCTGGCCTTGAGCACCTTGATGATCGTTATATAAAGGCGGTGAGTTATAGCGCAAAAGCGGCAAGAGGCGAACTTCCTCGTATGTTGTTGCTGGCTGACCTAGTTAGCGATGATGAGAATCTTCTCGGCACAGTTACCTCTGGTGTAGTGCAGCGTACCAATCAACGTGGCGGTGAGGGGTTTGTTGCTGTTAGTGCAAAAGCACGTGCCGAATTCTGGGCTGCGCGTTCTCGTACTGCTGCGATAGCGGCGCATACCAATGCTTTTAAAATTAATGAAGATGTTGTTATACCGTTGCCAAGGTTGGCCGACTACAGCGAAGGCATTGAGCTGATCAATATTGAGCACTCACTTGGCAACAAGCTAACCATGCTCGATGGTGCTTTAGAGTTACTACAACAAAAACAAGATAGTAAAGCGTTTAAAGTCACGCTTGCAGAACCAAATGCTGATGAGTCGGCGGTTTTGTTTGAGGCGGCACTTACCGCTGCGATGGCGGATTTACGTAATGTACGTGCTGATTGGCAGCAGTTGCTTACTGCGGTGACGGATAGCTACGCAGATTATCAACAAACGCTGAATAATGGCGATGAGCTGCAACCGTTTGAAGGTATCACTGCAGCCTTGCTTAATCGCGAGCGTGTGGTGTCGTATCGCACGGAAGTGGAACGGCCATTAAAGCAGCGTTTTCAGGGTAAGCGTTTTGCTGATTTACGCAAGGCCTTAGACGACATCCACACTAAGCATCGTAGTGGTCGTTTGTTTGTTGCACTGCATATGCATGCAGGCGATGGCAACATACATACTAATATCCCGGTTAATTCGAACGACTACGTCATGCTTAAGCAGGCGGAAGGTATTGTTGACCGAGTTATGGAGTTGGCGCGCAGCCTAAATGGTGTGATCTCTGGAGAGCATGGCATAGGTTTGACCAAATTACAGTACATGCAGGAGAGTGAATTACAGCCGTTTGCAGATTACAAAAACGAGGTAGACCCAGATCATCGTTTTAATCCGGGCAAATTGTTAGCCGGAAGTGACTTAAGCAACGCCTATACGCCGTCGCTTCGTTTAGTACAACAAGAAGCGATTATCCTGGAGCAAAGTGAGCTGGGTTCCTTAAACGATAGCATCAAGGATTGCCTTCGTTGCGGTAAGTGTAAGCCAGTGTGTGCCACGCACTCGCCCGGTGCAAACTTGTTGTATTCGCCTCGTAACAAAGTGTTGGGTACGGGGTTGATTATTGAAGCGTTTCTCTATGAAGAGCAAACTCGCCGAGGCGTGTCGATTAATCACTTTGATGAAATGAACGATATCGCTGATCATTGCACGGTATGCCATAAGTGTTTAGCGCCGTGTCCTGTTGATATTGATTTTGGTGATGTGTCGATGAATTTGCGGCGTATCTTGCGCGCTCAGGGTAAAAAGAAGTTCAGCCCCGGAACCGCAACGTCAATGGCTTTTTTAAATGCAAAAGACCCACGCGCAATCAAGGTGATGAGAAAAACCATGATTGAGTGGGGTTTTGGTGCGCAGCGTATGGCAAATGATGTGGCGATGAAGTTTGCCAAGCCAAAGCAATTGCGCGCGCAACCACAAAGCACCACGGGCGCAACAAAACCTGTAGAGCAGGTGATCCATTTTGTGAATCGCAAGTTGCCGGGAAAAAAGCTATTGCCTGCTAAAACAAC
>CALGND010000010.1 GCA_937958675.1 uncultured Granulosicoccaceae bacterium | reverse complement strand
AGGTGTTGAGGGTTGCCTTCGGCATCAACGGCTGTCTGGCCCGAACAAATTAATTGTCGTTTACCCCCTTCGATAATTTCGGCTTGGTTGAACCCTAGTTTTTGTGACCACGACCATGGATTGACGGGTGTTCGCTTCATAGTGGTATCTCTCTTTCGATATTCCGGTGTTCGGTGTGATTCCGGTTGAGAGCACTATAGGGAGGGCTTCTGACAACAGTGTGTCAGTATGGTTTTCATTGTCTGACTTATCGAAATAAAGCAATTCTGTTGCTTAACTCCATCGGGCATTAAGTTCCATTGTTAACTTTGCCATGATCGGCTTCAATATCTCGTTGTCGCTGCTCGCGCCACCTGCAAACTGAAGTAACCACCTCGCGATGTAATCCAAAGATGGCGTGACGAAAGTCATCTCTATGCCGTCTTCTACTTCGCGCTCTCGTACTATGCCAAATGGGTAACGTTGCTCACTTACAAACTTGGCAGATTCAAACGAGAAGGTCACCACTATTTCATGTAGCTCATTACTTAAATCTCGTTTTAAATATTCTTGAAGAGAAGCGTGTGCTCTACGGACAAATTGTTCGGGTTTTAGCGTGAGCGTTTTAATTCTGTCAAGCCGGAAGTCACGATAGTCTTCGCGTAGTCTGCACCACGCAATCAGATGCCAGTGATCACTGTAATAGTAAAGGCCGATCGGTTCTAGTTCGCGCGCTTTGGTCTCTTCTGATGATCTTGATTCATAGTGCACGATCACTACTTGCGATCTGGATAGTGACGCTCGGCATTCAGGTAACCATGTATCCCGTTTTGCATCGGTTTGTGCAGCTTTTGGTTGATAAACCGCTGTCGATCCGTCGATTACGTTGAGATAGTCTTGATCGTCGGATTCCATCACCGATCGAATTTTATCTAGCGCTGTCATGTAATCTTCACGGGTGGCCTCATCGACACGGCCTTCGATCATCTTTGCACCAAACAGTAAGGATGCTCCTTCCTCACGAGTAAACACCACGGGTGGTAGGCGATAGGATTTATCCAAAAAATAACCAACACCTACTTCAGCGCCAATTGGCACTCCAGCATTTTCAAGCGAGCGTAAGTCTCGATAGATTGTTCTTTCAGATACATCGAACCGAGTAGCTAACTCGCCAGCGGTAACCACTGCCTTTGTTTGCAGATAAATCAATATTGAGGTTACCCGGTCAAACTTATTCACGAACAGCCGCTCAGATACTCATACCCCAATCCTATTTTTGCTCGATTGCTTCTGGATCGGTATATACCTCGGCGTCAGGGGTGAAAGCCAACGCTGCGAAAGCAAAATGATTCCCGCTATCGACGCGGCGCAGTTGCGCACCTTTTAACGATCCAGAGATTGCCTCACCAAACAGCGTCCACTTTGAGCCGGTTTGTTTATCGATAAAGTCGTCGCCTTTTTTTTGAAAAGTTAGTAACGTACCATCAACATTTCTACTGTAACCGATGGCTAACGGAACAGTTGTCGAACTTACAATTTCGGTTTGATCCAGTGGCGATACATAACCCGCCCCGCTTAGCACTACAACCGGTGTGTCTCCAACAGCGTCGTTAATAACGCCGATCTTTTCGATAGTGCCATAGGGGTAGAGCTTGTGGGCGTTATCGAAACGAATGTTTAGTACTCGTTCCATTGCAGGTAGTCTAGGGTCGGTTTCGTCAGGAAACAAAAAAGGCGAACTATCAATCGAGTCATATCCCTGGAAAGGATTAAGGCCATATTTACGACGAAATCCAGTATCTTTGGAAAGCACTTTACTTTTAGGGTGGCGCTGAGCGAACTGCGCGAATGAAATTATCTGTGCGTTATGATCGAAGCTTAATTTTTTACCAGAATACTCGCCAACAATTCCTGTACCGGTAAATTGTTGCCACCATGATTGAGTTTGACGGTCATACATTATTAGCCCGCTGTTGCGTAACTTGCCAGTAGTGCCAAAGGTCAGTGTTTTAGAATCAACTTTTCGGCTTAATACCAACCCGCTGTTACATAACGGGCAAAACGTCACTAAAACTGGTTGGCCCTTAATAGTGTCGTTTACGATCTGGTGGTAGATCAATATCTGTAGGGGATAGGCACGCGCTACATCATCGATAACCGCAACCATGACGGGTTCATTTTCCCCAAGCCATTTTTTCGCTTTTTTTATCGAAACAAATCGCGGTCGGCTGATAGACGGGATGCCGTCTTTGGGTATGTCGGTAGAATTAATCTCGGAAAGATCAACAGTGTGTTTTGAAAAATTGGTGTTAGGCCAATCCTGTGTCCATTGGTCGCTGAGCTCTTCGCTTGCGGCACTGCAGGCGAAGGTGACGAGCGCCAATAGCGCAATCCAAAAACTGCTATTTCGCATGATATTCATTGTAGTACTTGGTAGTACTTGGCTCATGCATTTGGCTCCCGGCTCGAAACTGATAAAAGATTATGCACTTGAAGATTCATGTTGTGTAGACTTAATGTTCAATTTACCTACCATAGCTCTTAAGCGGTGCACGCTCGACGATTTATAAAAATAACCACCGTCATGAGATTGCTACTAGTGAGTTTGATTTACATAGTAGCAATTTTGTTGACTGATTCGGCTCAGGCTGCGGACGACAGCAGTGGCCTAGGGCCATCTTTTCCATCGCTTATCATAGACCCAATGACGTTCGACGAACCTTACGATGCTGGCTGGCAGTTGTATTTCGACAATGATCTATTCACGGGGACAGACACAGACCGTGACTACACGGGCGGTTTTGCGGTAGCGTTTAGTGGGCGACGAGCACGTGAATGGCGGTTTTCAATGGATGCAGGGCTTGACTGGATAGACACTCTTACCGGCATTCAAGGCTTGCAAAATCAGGAAGACGGTTTTTTACGGCACACAATGGAATTCGGCCTCGTCATGCTAACACCTGAAGATATCTCCACCAGCTTACCGCAACCCGATGATCATCCATTCGGCAATTTTTTGTTTGTGGCCAACAGCCAACAAGTGACGTTTGCCGATAAGCGCTCCGTGCTGCACTCAGCATTAACGGTTGGTTTGATTGGCACTAATGTTGGGCCAGCTGCTCAATCACTGATTCACTCGGCCTCGGGTAGTGAAACACCGCGTGGTTGGGGTAATCAGCTGTCTGATGGAGGTGAATTGACGGGTAAGTATTCGATCATGGCTCAGAAAAATCTAGTTAAGCGCTAGGGGCGATTCTCCTACGAATTCTCCAGCGCCGTGGAAGGCAATATCGGCTTTAACACTGACGTCGCCGTCAGTTTGAGCACACGGTTTGGTCAGCTACGATCTCCATGGTGGAGCTTCGCACCCCATCAGTCTGATTACATCAATTTAGGCCAAACCATTACTAGCCGAATTGATGAACGGATATTACCCGCTGAGCTATTTGGCTGGGCTGGTATAAAGGCTAAATACAGCGCTTACAATGGCTTTCTGCAAGGCCAGTTTAGGCACAGCGCTGTAAAATTTGACCATGATGAGCTGAGGCATGACGTTTACGAGGGGTGGCTTGGGATCACTAAAACGTGGACAAGCGGCTTTGGTTTGAGTTTCTTTGTGCGTAAACGCTCTGGAGAGATAAAAGGCCCTGCTAACCGAAACCCTCTGTGGAGTGGTTTTATTGTCAGCTTTACCAGTTAGCATCAACCGTATGCCGAGCGTACATACTCAACAAATTGATCTACGGATGAGTGGAGCTGACGATCTTTTACAGTGACTATACTAATTGTTCTCACTGCAGCAAAGTTATCTAGTTTGCATGTTTTTAGTCCAAAATTTTCTGCTGCGCTCTGCGGCATAACTGATACTCCAACAGCTTCTGAAATAGCATGCCCGATCAGATCCTCGCGCTCTGACCTTAACACTACGTTCATTGAAAAATTGTGAGAGCTTAATTCTTCAAAGAACGTTTTACGAAATTCACATCTTAAGCGATCTACGTATTTTTGATTGTGCAAGTCTGATAAGCAAACACTCTCCCGACTGGCGAATGCATGAGACTCGTGCATTGCTAGTAACATTGGTTCGTCAGATAATCGTTGGGCTGAGAAGCGATCTGGAAGATCCGAACTGTGTGCCATTATGAGGCAGTCCAGTGATCCTGCTAGTAGTAAATCGAGCGCTCGTGATTCCCACACATCATGAATCAGAATTTCATGTGCAATATCTTCGTCGGTAAAAGGCGTTATTGCAGAAAGTAGTTTAAGCGGGCTCAAGGTGCACATAAAGCCTATGTTGAGAATATTGGTTTCACCTTTGACAATTTTTTCAGCAGCAATATTTGCTAACTCTTTTGCTTGTTCAATGCTTTTCAGGTGAACGCGCATAGACTCACCCAAAGGTGTTAATTTCACTGCCCGCCCTGTACGCTCGAAAAGCAGGCCACCTAACTCTTCCTCCAAATTTTGAATGGCAGCACTTAATGAGGGCTGGCTTACGTGGCATATTTTGGCTGCTTGAGTGAAATTCAATGTGTCGCAAGACCTTAAAAAATAGTTTATTTGATTAAACTGCATAAAAACGTATCCATAGTTTGAGGCATTGAGGTAATAGTAAATAGGTATTGGACAGAGAGATTGAATGCCCCGTAGAGTTCCTAGAGCAAGTATTTATATAAATCTTAAACTATTTAACGGGATAATTTGCAATCATGTCAATACTCACTAAACGAAACACACTCGCGGCTATCGTCTTTACCGGAGTGCTAAGCGCTACAGGTTTTTTGTCTCTAACCGCACAAGCGCAAGATGATGGAATCAATACTGCTTCGTTTAACGACGACGGCAGTGTCAATCAACCAGTAAACTGGCGCAAATGGGTTTTTGTTGGCGCTCCATTAACACCTAACGCGCTTAACGATGGAAAGGCGCCGTTTCCCGAGTTCCATAATGTCTACGTTGAGCCAAGTGCATTCAAAGCCTACGAATCGACTGGCAAATGGCCTGAAGGGACGCAAATTGCAAAAGAACTAACATCGATTTATCAAAATGATAATGATGAAACTGGTGCCTCATCCGAAGTATCTGGCCGGGGTTTTCAGCAAGGTGAGTTTCAGGGGCTGGAGCTAACCGTTAAGGATACAAAACGATTTGAAGATATGCCGGGTGGATGGGCTTATTTTTCTTTTGGCCATAAGCCTCAGCCGTATGAAAAAACGGCTATGGCATTTCCAGCTGAGTCGTGTAATGCCTGTCATGCAGCAAGCGCTGCGGATGACTTTGTTTTTACCCAATTCTATCCAGTACTGCGAGCTGCAAAAGACAGCATGTAATTAGATTAAGGGTTCAGTGATTATCTATATATGCGTGATTTAGATAATCACTGATTACCTCTTGGGGCTGGGGTTCAAGCCCATCGAATCAGGCCAATTATCGCTGATGCCGCGTAAAATACTTGCAGCGTAAGGAATGCCCATCGTTTGTCAATGATTGCCCAGCCGGCGAACATAACCGCAGAAACGAGAAGTAGAGCAAAGCCAAGTATTTCGTTGCCTGTGTTTGATGCAATTAGTAGGGCATATACGATTGCTAATGCTGAACCTGTGATTTCAAAAAGTGAAATTAGCTTTTGCTTTTTTGTCTTCATCGTCGCTGCTTTAATGGGTGCTTAGTTTGGTAGCGTGCGGGATCCGGCGTTCCGGACTAGGTTTGTGATGGCGAAATATTACTCTTGTTTTTTACGTAGCAGCACTACAACGGCTCCCGTACCGCCTTCCATTTCTCTGGCGGAACAAAATGCTAACACTGATTTATGGGATTGTAGCCAAGCATTCACCGCTGGTTTTAACCGTGGTTGTTTATCTGCTTGCTTGCGCCCCTTGCCGTGAATGATACGAACGCACAAGCGTCGGTTGTCTATGGCGTAGCTTAAAAACTCTGATAGCTCGTGTCGCGCTTGTTTGAGGGTAAGCCCGTGCAGATCGATTTCACCTTGCACGCTGTACTGACCATTCTTTAACTTTCGAAGCACACCTTTTTGCACGCCATCGCTGGTATACGATAGGTGCTCGCCGGTTTCAAGTAGATCGTTTTCGCTGAGCTCGGCGAGAAGGGACTCCATAACGTGCTGGTCGTCTTGTTTGGCGATATTGCCTATTTTGGGCTTAGGTTGATCTTGCTGCACCTTGTCGTCCTTGACCGGTTTGACTTCACCCACAGCATCGCGAAACAGGGCCATATCGGCATCGCTAATGGTCTTTTTGGTGCTCATGCCTCATTATAGCGCCGTGAGAGCACAGCATGAGTTAATCAACGAAGGGGTGATACTGAAAACGCTAGCAACGCCGAGAGAATTCGGCGCTGCCATGGGTCGTAATTTTTTAGTTTTAGCTGTTAGCTCGGTTATCAACTAGGCCGTCAACAACACTTGGATCAGCCAATGTCGAGGTGTCGCCAAGGTTGGACACATCGTTTTCAGCGATCTTGCGCAATATACGGCGCATGATTTTGCCTGAGCGTGTTTTAGGTAAGCCTGGAGCCCACTGAATGACATCAGGTGTGGCAATCGGGCCTATTTCTTTGCGAACGTGTTTCACGAGTTCAGCACGTAGCTCATCAGTTTCTTCGATGCCATTCATTAGGGTGACATAGGCATAGATGCCTTGGCCTTTGATGTCATGGGGGTAACCCACAACAGCGGCCTCTGCTACAGAATCATGCAGCACTAGTGCGCTTTCGATTTCAGCAGTACCTAGGCGGTGCCCGGATACGTTCAGCACATCATCGACTCGGCCCGTAATCCAATAATAGCCGTCTTCGTCGCGACGAGCTCCGTCACCGGTGAAGTAGTAGCCAGGGTACGTCTTAAAGTAGGCCTCAATGAAGCGTTCGTGATTGCCGTACAAGCTACGCATCATCCCAGGCCATGCACGTGTAATAACTAAGTTACCTGATGCGGCGCCTTCAATAATAGTGCCTTGCTCATCCACTAACGCAGGTTGTACACCGAAAAAGGGCAGCGTGGCGGAGCCAGGTTTTAAATCGGTTGCACCTGGCAGTGGAGATATTAAAATACCGCCGGTTTCTGTTTGCCACCAAGTATCAACAATGGGGCAAGTCTCGTTGCCCACGACCTTGTGATACCACTCCCAAGCTTCGGGGTTAATTGGTTCGCCAACTGTGCCTAGTATTCTAAGTGAGCTGCGGTCAGTTGACTTGACAGCCTCATCACCATGCGCCATTAGTGCGCGAATAGCAGTAGGGGCTGTGTAGAAGGTATTCACTTGGTGCTTATCAATGATTTCCCAAAAACGGCTAACGCTAGGGTAGGTAGGTACCCCTTCAAACATCATAGTTGTGGCGCCGTTAGCAAGTGGGCCGTAGACGATGTAAGAGTGACCAGTTACCCAGCCTACATCGGCTGTACACCAGTAGATGTCGCCGTCTTTGTAGTCGAAGACGTACTTGTGCGTCATTGCAGCATACAAAATGTAGCCACCGCTGGTGTGCAAAACGCCCTTAGGCTTGCCAGTCGATCCTGATGTATAAAGGATGAATAATGGATCTTCAGAATCCATTTCAACCGCTGGGCAATCATCAGATGCGGCATCAATCATTTCGTGATACCAAAGATCACGGCCGTCTTGCCACTGTACTTCTTCGCCGCCACGCTTAACGACGACCATGCGCTTTACTGATTCGGCTTTTTCGCAAGCGATATCAGCGTTGTCTTTTAGTGGAACTTTCTTACCACCACGCAGGCCTTGATCGGCTGTAATAACAATTGAGCATTCTGAGTCGTTGATGCGATCTCTCAGTGCATCAGGTGAAAAGCCACCAAATACGATCGAATGTACCGCACCGATACGTGCGCTTGCCAACATGGCAACCGCGGCTTCAGGGATCATCGGCATGTAGATACACACTCGATCTCCTTTTTTTACACCGAGGCCTTTTAACGCGTTGGAGAATTTGCAAACTTCGCTGTGGAGTTCGCGATACGTGATGTGACGACTTTCTGATGGATCGTCACCTTCCCAAATTATGGCGGTTTGATCGGCGCGTGTTTCAAGGTGGCGATCTAGGCAATTGTAAGAAACGTTTAGCTTTGCGCCCGTGAACCAAGAAATATTAGCTTTATGGAAATCCCAATCTTGGACTTTGTCCCAAGGCTTAAACCAATCGATTTCTTTCTCGGCCTGCTCGCCCCAGAATTCGTCAGGTTGTTCGATGGAGCGTTGATACATTTCTTGGTATGTATCTTTGTTGATGAGCGCGGTTTCTGAGATTGTGTCCGGTACGGGATACACTTTTTGTTCAGACATTAATAGACCCTAATTGAAAACAATGGGTGAATTTTACCCGCTTGCGTGATGCAGCGAAACCATTCAGGAGGTTAAATATAAGCTTTTGATTAATAAGTAGTTATTTGGCTTTTGGGTTGTCAGAATCGCGTAAGAGCTGCATTTTGTGTCGCCTTTCCCACAGCGCCTTTCGGCTAATACCCAGCGTTTGAGCCAAATCAGTTTCTGATAATGCAGATTGGTGCTGTAAGACAACATACCGAAAGTAGTCGTCAAGGCTGATGCTGCGGGCTGCAGCGGATCCTTTGTCACCAGTGACACCCAAGCCCAAATCCAGTGGCTGCACCTCTGATGATTTGGCCGTTAAGGTTGCTTTTTCGACGGCAACTTTTAGTTCGTCGATATTACCGGGCCAGTGATAGGCACGGATTGCAGCAAGTGCAGTACCCGAAAATTTAAGCTTGTCTTTGCCATACTGTACTTTGTAATAGGACAAATAATGTTCAGCCAGCAGCGGCAAATCGTTTCGAAACTCCCTTAGTGGCGGGACTTCATACGTGTTATCGCAAAAAAGCTCGGCCAGAGGAGCCAAAAAATTATGTTCTTCAACCAAGGTACTCAGTGGGTGGTTACTGATGCAAATAGTTCGAATATTCAGTTGCCGACTGCCACTTTCCCCGTGAATACTGTCGCTGCTTAAACAGTCCAACAAACGTGTTTGTAGTTGTTCTGGTAAATAGTGTGGATGCCGAAGTACGAGAGTGCCGTTGATAGCTGAATGCAATAAGCTTTCGGAATTGCTAAACAATGCCGCTTCCGCTGTAGTTGAATCATAGCCGGGCAGGTCTGCGACGATCATTTGCGCGTCTTGGCGATCGCTTTGGTGATGCAAAGCGCGTGCTAGTAGTTCTTTTTCAGTGCCGGGCTCGCCGTGTAAAAACAAATGACGCTGATGATCACGCAACTCCCCAATTTCAGACAATACGGATTGCATGCATGTTGTGTTGATTACTTCTTCTGTGGGTAACAGTCGTCGTAAATCTTGCTTAAGGCTATTGTTTAGTGCAAGCAAGCGATTTTGTAGGAGGGATCGCTCGATAACCATGATCAGCTCGTCGTGATCAAATGGCTTTGCGATGTAATCAATCGCTCCTTCTCGCATTGCGCTGACGGCGGACCGTACGCTAGCGTGACTGGTCATGATGACTACGGGCACTTTGCCCGCAGCTGGAATGATGTCAGTGCCTTCACCGCCAGGTAGGCGCAGATCAGCCAGAATTAAATCAAAGCTCTGTGGTTGATGCGCAAGAGCCTCCTGAATAGACATAGCTGTGCTAACGGAGTAATTGTTTCGCTCAAGCAGGCGCTTGAGCGCTTTGAGGATGACTTCCTCGTCTTCGATAATTAATATGCTGCTCATTCTGTGGGTATCGTAACCTGAATACAAATACCTTGAGCATTTGAGTTTTCTAATATGCGTACCTTGCCACCGTGATTGGTCACAATGCTATAAACCAACGACAAACCTAGGCCGGTACCGCGACCCACTTCTTTGGTTGTAAAAAACGGCTCGAAGACCTGTTCTCTTATTGCAGGATCAATTCCACTGCCGTTGTCGCAAACCCTAATTTCAACGCCATGCTCACTTAATAATCCAGTTACGCTGACCGTGCCCCCGGGACCGGTGGCATCGCATGCGTTGTTGACTAAATTGACAAACACCTGCGCCAACTGGTTTGCGTCACCTTGCACCATTAGTTCGTTTGGCAGATCGATATTAAAGTTGATATTTCTGGTTTCGGGGGACAAGCGAATCAAGCGAAGCGAGTCATTAACACTGCTCGTTACGTTTACTGCCTGAAACGAAGGCGAATTGAATTCCTCTGCGTGAGAGAAGGTAAGCAGGGAGCGAACAATATTATTGATCCGATCAACTTGATTAAGAATGTCACTGGCTTGTTCATTGGTATCGTTTGGTGTTGCCTCTTGGCTGTCGTACTGAAGGTTTTGAGCGATGCTGGCAATGCCTGTCAGAGGGTTGCCGATTTCATGCGCTACGCCTGCTGCCAATCTACCCACTGAAGCTAAGCGCTCACTATGTGCTAGTTCTGTTTCTAGCGTATCCAGGTCGGTACGATCTTCCATCAAGATAACCTGACCCGCTAAGTGATCATTACTGTCGCCGGTGCCGCCCACATCGGCCTTGTGTAGGTTAAACGTGACATTACGCCCTTCGTTAACGATGTGGCATCGAAAGCGATGAGTCTCTTCAGAGTCTGCAAAGTCCTTTAACAAGGTGTTCCAGGGAGCAGGCAATTGTGCAGGTGATCGATTGCGCGCTGAACTTTCCTGTACACCGGTGTAGGTTTCCATTGTTGAATTCCATAAAAACACATTGCCATTTGCCGCTATCGAGCAAACACCTAGTGGCATTTCTAGTAACACGTCGCGTAGATAACGACGCAGGTCATCAAGCTGTTTTGTCATGCCGCGCATTTGTTCTCGAGAGGCTTCCAGGCGCATTTCAAGCAATCGCGCATCAGGTGTGTCGTTGCGGTCGTTGTGCACCGACATGCGGCTTGGGCGCAATATAGTACGCGCTGTAGTCGGCCCGAGCAGGCCGGTCAAATTACGTTCTAGGCGTTCGTGAAACAGGCGCAATTCTGTCTGGCGAGTTTCACTAACATCGATACCGGTTTCATGCAAAGCAGTTTCAATTTCTTGTTTTGCAACCTTGTCGCCCAAGGCTTCTTGCATTGCATATTGATAGTGAGTAACAGATCGTGCAGTGTATGGCTCACTTAGTGCGAAACTTGATTGTTCCATGGCGGCTTGGGTTGCGGCCTGTTCGTCGGGTGTGGGTTTGCTTAGCAGTGAACCAATTGCAAATAAAAAGCCGTTTGTTGCAAGTGTGCAAAAGGTGGAAAGTGTCCAGATGTCTGTATCCACCGGGATATTGTTAATCAGTTGTGTGTCGGGGTTTAAAAGTGGCCAGATAAGTAGTAAAAACCAAACAATTGCGCCGCCAAAGAGGCCTGCTAGAAAACCCACTTGCGTGGCTCGTGCCCAGTACAATAAACCGATAACGCCGGGTAGCAATTGCGCTGCCGCCACAAACGAAATTAAACCTTGGCTGGCTAGGCCTGTATTGGATTCGATAACAATGTAAAAGCCATAACCCGCTGCAATGATCAATGCGATAATCAAACGTTTGCTCCATAGCAGGCGTTGATAGAAATCAGTGCTATGGCTTCCAACTAGCGATGCAGGAAGTAGTAAGTAGTTAAGACACATGTATGACAATGCAAGCGTTGTCACTATCATCATGGCACTAGCAGCAGATAATCCACCTAAAAAAATCAAACTAGCCAACCAGACGTTGTTCATCTCGATTGACATACCCAGCACAAAAAAGTCGGGAGATATACCCAGCTCCAAAAATCGGCCTGCGAAGAGAATGGGAATAATCGGTAGATTGAGCAGTAACAAATACAGAGGAAACAACCAATAGGCTGTATTGAGGTGTTCAGGTTTTTCGTTTTCAACGAACGTCATGTGATATTGCCGCGGCAATAAAAATGCAGCGCAAAAAGCCAATAGCAAAAGAGTGGACCACAAGCCACTACTGCTAGGCTGATATAACTGCTGTAAGGCATCTTGTTGAGTGTTAGCCCACTCGTTCATGGCAATGGGTGAATCAAACACTTGGGTAACAATAAACAGGCCGGCTACCAGTAGCGCAATCAGCTTTACCGCTGACTCAAATGCAATTGCTACAACCAAGCCACGGTGTTTTTCACGGGGTGATAAATGCCGTGCGCCAAATAGCACAGCAAATACCGTGATTAATATGCAAAACACCAAGGCTAAAATATCTGGCGGCACTTGTTTGCTTAATATTTGGATTGATTCTGTTACCGCACGAATTTGCAATGAGATATAAGGCAGTATGCCGATCAGCATAAATAGGGTTACCACCAAGCCAGTGCCTCTACCACCGTAGCGAAACGCGAGTAGGTCGGCGATAGATGTTAGTTGGTATTCGCGACAGAGGCGCAATAATGGCCTGAGTAGGTATGGGCCTAAAAGGAAGGCAGCAGTAACGCCCAGATAGATAGTTAAAAAAGCATACCCGCTGTTATTGGCTAAACCAACACTGCCGTAGTAAGTCCAGGAGGTTGCGTATACGCCTAATGACAAGGCATAAATAATCGGGTGGCTTACCAATTTTTCGGGTAACCAACCTGCATCGGTTGCGTAAGCAATGAGAAATAAAATAGCCAAGTAAGCCAATGCCATGGCAAACAGCCACGCTAGTTCAATCTCCATTTGGGCGCTTGTTTGGTTGGTTCAGTGCAACTAATAAAATGATCAATGCCCACACGATAAACATGGCGTACCAGGGCAGCCTAAAGCTAGACCACCAAGTGGTGAATGGGGAGGAGAAAATAAAAACCGCCACACACAGTATGAGTAAGGTGTGGTCGTGGCTGCCGCGCTCAGGCATGATCAACCGCCGATTGCGCTACTAACCTTGTTAAGTTGCCAACGTGAAATCGCGGCATTCCAGAATTCGCCTATGGTGGAGAACGTAAATGGGTCCTGGCCAAGATGGGCCCAAGACTCTCCCAGCAATGCTAACGCATTTTGGGGGTCTAACACTGCGGCATGCGTCTGTTTGCTGAGCTTATGGCCATCTAAACCCGTCGCAAGCGGGATATGGGCGTACTGTGGGGGAGCCATGTTTAGGGCTTGCATGATCGCTATTTGATGGCTGGTGGTATCTAAAAGGTCGCTGCCGCGAATTACGTGCGTTATGCCATCGGCATCATCGATAGCGCAGGCCAAGGCGTAAGAGAACAAGCCATCCTTTCTTATTAAAATTGGATCGTCGGGTGTTTGGTCTAAATTAGTCTCGATCAGTCCATGACACAAATCGACGAATCTCACAGAATCTTTGATACGTATGCGTATGCTGGTTGATGCTTCGCGCACGCTTAACCGATCCATTACATCACTTTGCGCTGACGCCAGTGATGTGGGTACACAGAAACCTGGGTAGTGTTTGTGGGGCTTTAGGTCACGACGGATACATGAGCAGCAATACAGTAGATTGGCAGCTGAGAGTGAGTGTAGCGCCGCGCGATACACATCGCTTCGATTTGATTGCAGCAGTATATTGCCATCCCAAACAAACCCAAAAGCACTTAGTGATTCGATGATTGAATCGGTAGCGCCGGTAAGTTCGCGAGGAGGGTCTATGTTGTCGATGCGGACTAACCACTTGCCGTGATTGTGTTTTGCATCGCAGTAGCTTGCCATTGCAGCAACGAGTGAACCAAAATGCAGTTCACCTGTTGGGGACGGGGCAAACCTACCTAGGTATTGCCCGGATGTGTTCACCCCAATCTTTACGTGTTTTGTGTGCTTACGCTATTTGGCGTTCGCGAATTTCTTCGAGAGTTTTGCAATCAAAACAGAGCTCAGCCGTTGGCCTGGCTTCGAGGCGCCCAACACCAATTTCAACACCACAAGTTTCGCAATAGCCATAGTCATCATCTTCAATGCGCTTTTGCGCTTCGTTGATCTTTTTGATTAGCTTACGTTCGCGATCACGGGTACGCAGCTCTAGACTAAATTCTTCTTCTTGGGTTGCTCGGTCGTTTGGGTCAGGAAAGTTTGTTGCGTCATCTTTCATGTGCCCAACAGTACGATCAACTTCCTCCATTAGTTGTTGCTTCCATTCCTTTAATTTTGCACTGAAATAGGCCAGCTCTTTTTCATCCATGTAGTGGCTATTTTTTTCGCGTTCGTAAGGTACGACTTCCGAAGGAATGGCTTCGCTGACCGATATATTGGGTACGTTAACTTTCACAGTTTTAGCTGGTTTCTTGGATGCTACGGGCTTATCGGCCACAGGAGCTGTTTCTTTTGTTACAGCGACGGTTTTCTTGCTTGTTTTTTTAGCGCTAGCTTTTTTAGCCACTGGCGCTTTAGTGGTCTTGTCGGACTTTGCTGCCACCTTTTTAGCGGCGACTTTCTTGCTTGCCGTTTTTTTAGCCGTAGCGTCCTTAGCCACTGTTTTTTTAGCGGCAACTTTCTTGGCCGCCGGCGCCTTAGCTGCGGCTACCTTTTTCTTGGCTGTGCTGCTCGCAGCGACCTTTTTGCTCGTTTTCTTGGCGGCTGTCGCTTTGCTGGCTGTTTTCTTGGCCGCGACCTTCTTTGCTGCCACTTTTTTAGAGGCGGCTTTCTTTGCTACAACCTTCTTTGCCGCCACCTTTTTAGCAGCGGTTTTCTTTGCAGCGGCAACTGTTTTTGCGGCCTTAGTTACAGGCTTCTTTTTGGTGCTGGCCTTGGCCATATCCTTCCCCGTGGAACCTATCGATTTTGCAGCGCGGTGTTTTACCAAATTTTTTAACAATTTGCAAGCGTCCGAGCTTTATGGGAGTCCCGAAATTTGACTTAAATCATTGATTAATAGAGATAAAAATAGATTAATAAATTTTGCTGAAAAAACTACTTCGATTTGGCTTTGACCTTGTCGACGATGCTGGTGACTTCGCCTTTAGCTAGCTTGGTGGTGATTTGGTCGCCGCTCTTTAGTCGTGTGGCATTAGTCACAATTGCGTCGTTGTGGCGTACTACGGCAAATCCTCTGTCTAACGTGGCCAAAGGGCTGACTGTATGTAATGCCCTGGCTACAATTGCGTGCCTGGACTTTAGTGCCGTCACTCTCTGTTTTGTATTATTTTCGAGCAATGTGGTCAGCTGTTCAAGGTGAAGACGGTAGTTGTTCAATTGGCGGTCTGGCGAATGGGCGCTTAGCTGCCGCTGAATTTGTTGCAGGGTTTGTCGGCGATTAGTTTGTTGCCTTTGCGCGCTTTGCTGCAATCTTAGCGATAGCTCATCAATGCGTTGCTGTTGGCCTTCTATTTGGCGTTGCGGATGCCGAGCTTGAAGTCTGGCATTTATGTTCTTAAGTTTGCTTGAGTGCTGGGTAAGCTGGTTGCGCATGTAATAGGCAAGAGTCTGCGTGGCCTGTTCAAGTCGCTTGCCAAGCGTGCTGGTGTCGGGAGTGGCCAGTTCGGCCGCAGCCGATGGGGTAGGTGCTCTCAAGTCAGCCACTAGATCTGCGATAGTGATATCCACTTCGTGTCCCACGCCAGCGATAATCGGCAACTCGCTATCTTTGATTGCGCGGGCAACGGCTTCTTCATTAAATGCCCAGAGATCTTCCAATGATCCACCGCCTCGAACGACCAACAATACATCACATTCTGCACGTTCGTTGGCCTTGCCAATGGCGTTCGCTATTGCCGGCGCCGCTGCTTCACCTTGCACCTGGCAGGGGTAAACGATGACTGCTGCTTGTGGGTAACGTCGTGCCAATACCTGCAATACATCTTTGATTGCCGCGCCAGTGGGAGACGTCACTACGCCGATCGTTTTGGGTAGTGTGGGTATCTCAAGTTTGTTCTCTTGATCAAACCATCCCAATTGCTCAAGCTTGCGTTTTCGCTCTTCAAACGCTTGGCGCAGCTGGCCTTCGCCTGCTTGCTCCATATGTTCGACGATTAATTGGAAATCACCACGCGCACTATACAAGCCCAATTTGCCTCGAACCAGGACTGCCTCGCCGTTCTCAGGCTTAAAATCAACATATCGATTTCGACCGCGAAACATAGCGCAACGTATTTGTGATTGGCTGTCTTTTAGGGTGAAATAAAAATGACCACTTGCAGGGCGACTGAAGTTAGACAGCTCGCCTTGTAGCCACAGTAGGCCAAATCCGGACTCCAGTATTTGCTGAACCTCCTGATTTAACCTTGAAACCGTAAAAACCTTACGCTGTTCGTTCTTGTTTGCCATTTTTTACGTTGTGATTGTGTCGTGATTATTATCTAAATTAGCGCTAAATGTTGTATCATTAGGCCGCATCCTGTTTCACATTACCGGCCGCCAAATATGCAGGTTTACCAGGAAGCACTCACCTTCGACGATGTTCTGCTCACGCCTAGACATTCCCGTGTTTTACCCAAAGAGGTAGACCTGCGAACTCGGCTAACGCGCAACATCAATCTCAATATTCCGTTGCTGTCCGCTGCAATGGATACAGTAACAGAATCCAGACTTGCTATTGCTATGGCGCAAGAAGGTGGTTTGGGCGTCGTCCATAAAAACCTGAGCCCCAAGCTGCAGGCCAAAGAAGTCATGCGCGTGAAAAAACATGAAAGTGGTGTTGTCACCGAGCCTGTCACCATCTCGCCTGACACCTCTATCGCCGAAGTCGTCGCATTGACACAAAAACTGGGCGTTTCCGGTTTGCCAGTGGTCAATGGCGCTCAGTTGGAGGGGATTGTCACGCAACGAGATTTGCGTTTCGAAACTCGTCTTGATCAACCAGTATCAAGCATCATGACACCACGCGACAAACTCGTTACCGTTCCCGAGTACGCGCCACGATCCGCTGCAATCGAAAAACTACACCAACATCGCATAGAGAAAGTATTGGTAGTTAATGATGCATTTGAATTACGCGGAATGATCACCGTTAAAGATATTCAAAAAGCGAAAGACTTCCCTAATGCCTGTAAGGATGATGAGGGGCGTCTTCTGGTCGGTGCTGCTGTGGGTACGGGCGGCGATACCGAAGAGCGAGTTGAAACGCTAGTGGCTGCAGGTGTCGATGTGATTATCGTAGATACGGCGCATGGACATTCTCAAGGTGTTCTGGATAGAGTTAAATGGATCTGTACTAATTTTCCTGACGTCGATGTTATCGGCGGCAATATAGCCACCGCTGAGGCTGCGCTTGATCTTGTAGCGCAAGGAGCATCGGGTGTGAAGGTGGGTATCGGTCCGGGTTCAATATGTACTACACGTGTTGTGGCAGGAGTTGGTGTGCCGCAAATAACCGCTATTAATAATGTCGCGATTGCGCTTAAGGATAGCGGTGTTCCGTTGATTGCTGATGGCGGTATTCGTTTTTCTGGCGATATGGCAAAAGCCATTGCAGCAGGTGCGCACACTGTCATGGTGGGTGGTTTATTGGCTGGCACCGAAGAAGCGCCGGGTGAAGTTGAGTTGTATCAAGGCCGAAGCTACAAGTCTTATCGTGGCATGGGCTCTGTAGGCGCGATGCGAGCAGGCTCCAGCGATCGATATTTTCAAGACGATGAAGATAGCGAAGACAAGCTTGTGCCAGAAGGCATAGAAGGCCGTGTGCCTTACAAGGGGCCGGTTGGCACAATCATCCACCAGATGTTAGGTGGCGTTCGTTCCAGTATGGGTTACTGCGGTACCGAAAATATAGAAGCCATGCGCAATGATGCAGTGTTTGTACGCATTACTGGTGCTGGTATGAAAGAGAGCCATGTGCACGATGTGCAGATGACAAAAGAAGCGCCCAACTACCGATTAGGCTAATGGCTGATTTACACGAACAAGGTATTTTGATCATCGACTTTGGTGGTCAGACAACACAGTTAATTGCACGTCGAGTTCGCGAGGCAGGTGCGTACTGCGAAATCCACCCTTGGGATTGCGATCCTGAAACGATTGAGACGTTTAATCCAATCGGCATTATTTTATCCGGCGGACCTGAGTCCACAATTGCAACAGGAGCGCCGACAATTCACGATGCCATTTTGTCAGCTGATGTGCCTGTATTAGGTATTTGCTACGGCATGCAGGCTTTAGTCAATCAGCTCGGTGGTGAGGTGAAAGCACATCCATCACAGGGCGAGTTTGGATACGCCGAAGTTAAGTTGATGGAACAATCTGCATTATTAAGCGACTTGCCCGAAAAATCAGGTGCGGCTGATGTGTTTGATGTTTGGATGAGCCACGGTGATCGTGTGGAGTCATTGCCTGATGGTTTTAGCATTGTGGCCTCAAGTGCTAATGCGCCAATAGCTGCGATGGTAAATCGTGATCGCGAAATCTACGGTATACAGTTTCACCCAGAGGTGACGCACACGGTTGATGGCGAAGCAATCTTGCAGCGTTTTGTTAAAACGATTTGCAAGTGCGATGGTTTGTGGACGCCTGCTAATATTATTGACGATGCAATAGCGCGCGTTCAAAAGCAGGTAGGCTCGGGACAAGTGTTGTTAGCGTTATCGGGCGGCGTTGATTCCTCTGTTGTGGCAACGCTTTTACATAAAGCCGTTGGGTCGCAGCTAACATGCGTTTTTGTCGACACCGGCTTGCTTCGTTTAAACGAAGGTGATGACGTCATGAAAACCTTCGCTGACAATATGGGCGTTAAGGTCATACGTGTTAACGCAGAGTCGCGCTTTTTAGAAGGCCTTGCAGGGGTTACTGATCCTGAAGCCAAGCGTAAAGTGATTGGTAATTTATTTATCGAAATCTTTGAAGAGGTCGCCGCGGATTTTGACGACATGGGTTGGTTAGCACAGGGCACCATTTATCCTGATGTTATTGAATCTGCGGCCAGTAGTACCGGTAGTGCTCACCTCATTAAGTCTCACCACAATGTGGGTGGGCTGCCTGCGCACATGCGAATGCAGTTG
>CALGND010000009.1 GCA_937958675.1 uncultured Granulosicoccaceae bacterium | reverse complement strand
AATCAAGCGGTGTTCTTTGCATTAATGCAGCCAGGGGATACCTACATGGGGCTTAACCTAGCAGCCGGTGGCCACTTAACGCACGGCTCGCCTGTTAACCAATCAGGTAAGTGGTTTAATGTTGTGCCGTATGGTGTCGACGAAAAAACTCACCTTATCGACTTTGATGCATTGGCAACGACTGCGCGTGAGTGCAAACCAAAGATGATCATTGCGGGCGGTTCTGCTTATCCTCGTGCTATTGATTTTGCGAAGTTCCGGGCCATTGCCGATGAAGTTGGCGCATATCTTATGGTTGATATGGCTCACTTTGCAGGTCTTGTGGCTGGTGGGCAACACTCAAACCCACTAGACCATGCACATGTGTGTACAACGACTACACACAAAACCTTGCGAGGCCCTCGTGGCGGCATGATTCTGTGCAACGATCTAGAGCTTGGTAAGAAATTCAACTCAGCGGTATTCCCTGGATTACAGGGCGGCCCGTTGATGCATGTGATTGCCGCCAAAGCTGTAGCATTTGGTGAAGCTCTACAGCCTTCATTTAAGGCATACAGTAAAGCCGTTGTAGACAACGCAAAGGTACTGGCTGAAGGCTTGGCTAAGGGTGGTCTTGATATGGTGTCTGGCGGTACTGATACTCACGTTATGTTGGTTGATCTGCGCCCTAAAGATGTTACTGGCAAAGCTGCGGAAGCAGCCCTAGGTCGTGCACTTATTACCTGTAATAAAAACTCGGTACCGTTCGATACAGCCTCTCCGTTTGTTACCTCGGGTGTCCGCTTAGGCACGCCTGCGGGCACTTCACGTGGCTTTGGTACTGCTGAATTTGCACAGATCGCTGAGTTAATTCTCGAAGTGATTGATGGCTTGTCGGCAAACGGCGAGGAAGGCAACGGCGCAGTTGAAGCTGCAGTTGCTGACAAGGTTAAAGCGCTAACTGCGAAGTTCCCGATCTACGCATAGGTTTTTGTTTGATGCCGTAGTGGCCGGTGGGCTCTCCGCCGGCCGCTTTGATCCGCCGCCGCGATAGGCTATTCCTCTGTGCTGGAATTGTGCTCAAGTCGAGCTTCTTCACGCCGATAAATTTAGTAATTCCCCAGCGGTGCTCTGTGTGAGCAACAGATGATGACGCCTGAATTTAAAAAGAATCTAGACTTTAGAATTGTGCTGATAAAAGATTTTTATGAGCACTCGAAACGCAGCATTGTGTTGGTTTTGACGCTGCTGGCTGGCGTGGGTTTCTTTGTGATAGCGCCTTCTATTGCGGTTGGAGAACCGCGGTATATGGATGCAGAGATTGTCGAGTTAGGTAATCCGGGCACGGGTGGCAGTGAGTATCTGGTTGTTAAGACAGAAACAGGGCGCGAACTGGTGGTTCAAATGCTGGACATTAAAAAAGTAGGTGATGAGATCACACTTGAAGTTCGAGATCGGATGTTTCTATATGGCCCAACTTATAAGGTTCATAACTAACAGCCTAGTGGCTTAAGTCAAATTGTTGATCGTTAATGCTCGATTTCGTTCGCACGATCAATCGTATTGCTCAGCATAATCACTGGCACTAAACCCACCAATACAATGAGCAGGGCATAGAGCGCGCTCTCACCAATCAGTTCATCTGATGCGTATTGATACACTTGTGTGGCAAGCGTTTCAAAATTAAACGGCCGTAGTACCAGTGTAGCGGGTAGTTCTTTCATGCAGTCCACAAATACCACTAGTGCTGCCGTTAGCACACCGCCGCGCATTAGCGGTAGGTGAATCCTGAATAGGATATTGCTGTGCGATTTTCCTAAAGAGCGGGCCGCATCATCCATGTTCGGGCTAATTTTTTTCATACTCGAATCGATGGAACCATAGGCCACTGCTAAAAACCGCACAGTATAGGCAAACACCAGTGCAAACAAAGTACCGCTGAGTAACAGCCCCGTCGAAAAACCAAACCATTGCCTGGCCAAAGAATCAATGTGGTTATCAGCCGCAGCAAACGGGATTATCACACCGATGGCTAACACTGCGCCTGGCACGGCATACCCTAAGCTTGCGATGCTAATACTGCTTTGCATCCAGCTGGTGGGGTGTAGTCGCTTAGCGTAGCTCAAAAACACACCGATAGAAACGGCGCAAATTGCGGCAACGGCCGAAAGCATTATGCTGTTAAATGCGATTCTGCGAAAGTTTTCATTCCACGACTCATCGAAGTAGATCACTGCATACTTAGCTAACACCAATGCTGGAATGAGGAAGCCTAGTAGCACGGGTAAGCCGCACAGTAAAAATGCCCAAAATGCTTTTGCGCCTCGTAGCTTTACGCGCTTGATCGCCCTAAATCGGCTAGCCGAGTGTTGGTAATTTTGCTGATTTTTCCGGCTGATTTTTTCAACGCCGATCAGTACCACCACAAACAGTAGGCACAGGCTAGCGATTTGTGCACCACCGCCGAGGTTGTTCATACTGAGCCAAACGTCATACAAACCCACTGAGAGCGTACTAACGGCAAAGTAATCAACTGTGCCGTAGTCGTTAAGTGTTTCCATGAGCACTAGTGCTATGCCCACCATGATAGCGGGTCGCGCCATCGGTAGTGCCACCTTATAAAACCGAGCGCTTCGACTAGCACCTAATGCACGAGCAGCCTCTAACACGGATGCGGATTGTTCAACGAAAGCTGAACGGGCGAGCAAATAGACGTAGGGGTAGAGTACCAACACCATCATGATGATCGCGCCGGGAAGCGTTCGGATAGCAGGAAAGTAGTATTCAGATGCCAGCTTCCACCCAAACAGGCTCCGCAGTGCTGATTGCACCGGGCCTGCGTATTCCAGCAAATCGGTATATACATAGGCAATAACGTAAGCGGGGACGGCAAAGGGCAGTAACAGTAACCACTTTAAATAGGTTCTAGCAGGGAATTCAAAATGCGTGATTAACCAAGCCGAGCTTACGCCCAGAAGCGTTGTACCTATACCAACGCCCAACATTAGCAGCAAAGTATTGCTTACGTAATTATAAAGAACCGTATCGAGTAGGTGGGGCCAGATATTCTCGCTTGGATTTAACGCAAGTATTAGTACTGAGAGAAGAGGTAGGCAGACGACTGCAGCCACGAGCAAGGCAAAGATAGACCAGCCGCTAATACCGCGGCTAGCACCTGCCTGAGGGACGGGCTCGTTGCCTGAAGGGTCATCTCCAAAAGAGAGACCACCACCCCAAGCGACGTGCGTCGTTATGCGTTTAGGATCAGTTGTCGTATCCAACTCTATCAACCAGCTTACTTGCGAGTGCCCGTTGGGCGGCAATGTCAGTCATTGACAGAGAGTCATAATTAAATTCACCCCAGGATGCAACCCTTTCTGACGCTTTCACATCGGGCCTGACCGGGTACTCATGATTAACATCAGCGTATAGCCTTTGCGCATCCTCACTTACTAGAAATTCCATTAGCATCAACGCATCCGCTTTGTTTGGTGCAGATTTTGTCATGGATACGCCGCTGACATTCATATGAGTGCCGTTGCTATCTTGATCAGGAAACACAATGCGAACGGTTTCAGCAGCAGGGGCTTGTTCAGAATCGCTTAGCATCACACCCATATAGTACGAATTAACAACGGCCACATCACATTCGCCCTGAGAAATGGCTTTTATTTGCGCGCGATCGTTGCCTTGAGGCTTGCGAGCAAGATTACTTTTAAGATTGTTTAGCCAATTAGTCGTGGCCTCTTCACCATTGTGTGCCAGTTGAGAAGCAATCAGCGCAACCATATAGTCGTGCTTGCCACTGCGAGTACAGATGCGACCCTTAAGTGCAGGGGAGGCAAGATCTGCGTAGCTTGTCACTTCATCTTCGCCGACCCGATCTTTTGCTACAACAATCAAGCGTGCGCGGGCACTGATACCAAACCACTGGTTTCCAGCATCACGGAATTCGGCAGGGATGACGCTATTGAGTTGGTCCGATTCAACTGGCTGAGTAACGCCTGCTTCAACGCCCTGTAGCACACGACCAATATCAGACGTGATGAGTAAGTCAGCTGGACTATTAGCGCCTTCGTTAGCTAGGCGTTCAATCAGGCCTTTCTTGGCAAAGACAGTATTGACCTTAATACCGGTTTTCTCGGTGAAGGCATCGAACATTGGATCAATCAAATAGGATTGTCGGTAAGAGTAGACATTCACGTCAGCAAGCACCGGGCTAGCCAGTGGCAAAAGAGCACCGAGGGCTAATGCTGATGCAACGTGACGCAAGAACTTGTTACCTAGGGTTGTTTTCATGGTTATACATCGTTAGAAAGAAGGTGTTGATAATCGTAATACGAATCATTCTCATTAACAACCACAAATTATGTATGGATTTTGTCTTAACCTATCTCTTGCTCAATTCGCTTTCGTAATATGCCGCGGTTAGGGGCGAACAAAAACACCAATACAAACAGGCCCGTCATGATCACCACAATCGTGGGCGCTGGCGCACTGTCGATGTGATAGCTCAAGATGATGCCGATAAAGCTACACACAGCCGCCACTATCATCGCGATTGTTTGCATGCGTTCAAAGCGGTCGCTGAGCATAAAAGCGATAGCGCCGGGCGCAATTAACACGGCAATAACGAGGATGATGCCGACCGCCTTCATGGACGCCACAATCAATAGTGACAACATCGAAAGTAAGCCATAGTGAAGTAGTTTGGTGTTTAAACCAATGACGGATGCGTGAACATCGTCGAATGAAAAAACTAATAAATCACGGCGTTTAACAAAAATAGCAATTGAGACAAACAAGCACAACAATGTTGTGCCTAATACGTCGCGCCAAGTTAACCCTAGTATGTCGCCAAACAATACATGGTCAAGGTGAAGTTCGGTTTCTATTTTGGTAAACATCACCACACCTAGTGCAAATAGTGCGCTGAATACCACGCCCATTACGGTGTCTTCTTTAAGGCGACTGTTCTCAGTGATATAGCCTGTGCTTATGGCGCAAAACAACCCGGTGGCAAACGCACCAATCAAATACGGGATACCAAGTAAGTAGGCGATAACAATACCAGGCAATACGGCATGTGAAACTGCATCGCCCATCAGCGACCAGCCTTTTAATACTAAAAACGATGATAACTGCGCAGCTGAAATTGATACCACTAAGCCAATGACTAATGCCTGCTGCATGAAATCTAAGCTTAACGGTTCTGTTAGCCATTGCATCATGGGTGTTCAGTTTCCTGTAAGCGCTGGCGTGCTTGGGTGCGGTTGGCAATTAAGCCGTGTTTTGGTGCAAAGAAAAATGCGAGTAAGAAAACGGCCGATTGCAGCAGCACGATAACGCCTCCGGTTGCGCCATCAATAAAGTAACTTAGGTATGCGCCCACGGAGCTGGTGACCGCACCAATCACCACGCTGATCATTAACAGGTGTGAGAAGCGATCTGTAAGCAAGTAAGCTGTTGCACCAGGGGTGACCACCATGGCGATAACCAAAAATGCGCCAACTGTTTGTAAGGCTGCAACCGTCGATGCACTTAGCAAGGTAAAAAATAGGACCTTTAACCAAGTGCTGTTTAGCCCAACTGACTTAGCATGGGTTTCATCAAAAAAAACCAGCATTAAGTCTTTCCAGTAGAACAGTAGGGCTGCGAAGGTGATTGCACCAATGATGAGTATCTGTTTAGTATCGAAAGGGCTAATCGCCAGTACATTGCCGAATACAATGGTTTGGATATTGACTGATGTGGGAGCAAGAGAGGCCATAAATAACCCCAAGCCAAAAAAACCGGTAAAGATCAAACCAATGACGGCATCATTTTTTAAGGTAGAGCGTTGCGAGATAAACAGCATTGCGGCAGCAGCTAAACCACCTGATATAAATGCGCCAAGCGAATAGGGTAGGCCTAACATATAAGCGCCCGCTACACCGGGCACAACTGAATGAGAAAGTGCATCGCCAATAAGTGACCAGCCCTTTAACATTAAGTAGGCTGATAAAAACGCGCAGATAGCCCCCACTACTCCACTGACCCAAATGGCGTTGGTCATGTATTCGTATTGAAATGGTGTGAGCAGGGCATCAAACATGATTAATCTGCCGGTGGCCTGTCGTCTGAGCCGATATCACTGCCGTCGTCACCGTCCCCATACAACACAACTGGCCGCTCATCATCTGAGATAACGGTCACTTGACGTTGGTCGTCGTCGTCGTGTAGGTCGGTGCCAGCCAATACGTGAAAGCGTAAGGTGCCGCCGAAGGCTTTCTCTAAATTCTTCTGAGTAAACACAGTTTCGGTTTCGCCATAGGCGAGCACTGTGCGGCTAATCAATACAACCTGATCGCAAAATTGCGGCACACTACCCAGGTTATGAGTTGATACCAGCATCACATGGCCTTCATCGCGCAGGCCACGCAGCAGATCGATGATGGCGTCTTCACTACTCACATCCACGCCGGTGAATGGTTCATCCAATAAAATCACCTGGCCTTCTTGCGCCAATGCTCTTGCCAAGAACACACGTTTTTTTTGGCCGCCGGATAGTTCCCCTATTTGGCGGTCGCGGTAATCGCTCATGCCAACCCGATCCAAGGCCTTATCTACGATCTGTCGATCACGCTTTGAAGGACGACGCATAAAGCCCATATGCCCGTATCGCCCCATCATGACAACGTCCTCCACCAGTACCGGGAAATCCCAATCCACATCTTCATTTTGTGGGACATAGGCAACGGTGTTGCGCGCAAGCGTTTTGCCAGCGGGCTGCCCCAATAACGAAACGGACCCCTTGGTGAGCGGTACAAACCCCATGATGGCTTTAAATAGCGTTGATTTACCGGAGCCATTGACACCCACCAATGCGCAGATACTAGATTGCGGCACTTCAAAGTTAACATCGCGCAGTGCTACGTTGCCGTTGCGATACACCACTGACACGTTCTTTGCTGCGATGCCCGGTACGCTAGCATTGCTGTCTGCATCTAATATTGCTTCCATAGCAGCATTGTCGCTCATTGTGCCGAGCCTTTGTGTTGTAAACCGTCGACAATGGTTTGCGTCGTGACACGCAGCAAATCAAGATAGCTGGGCACTGGGCCATCGCTTTGGCTTAAGGAATCAACATACAGTATGCCGCCGTAGTGGCTACCAGTTTCACGTGCAATTTGTTTAGCGGGTTTGTCTGACACAGTGCTCTCGCTAAATATTGCTGGGATGCTTTCTGCTCGCACGGTATCGATAACGTTTTTTACTTGTTGCGGGGTGCCTTGCGCATCTGCATTGATAGGCCACAAGAATAGTTCTTTTAATCCTAGGTCTCGCGCTAAATAACTAAACGCACCTTCGCTGGTTACCAGCCATCGTTTGTTTTCGTCGATAGCAGCGATTTGTGCTTTAAGCGGATCAATCGCATTGGCTATCTTCGCTTTATAAGCGTCGGCGTTTTTAACATAGGTGCCAGCTTTTTCAGGATCCGCTTTCGCCATCGCTGCGCTGATATTGTCGATATAAATCTGTGCATCTGTTGGGCTCATCCAAGCATGCGGGTTGGGTTTGCCTGAGTAGGGGCCGGTGCTAATACCCATCGGTACAATACCGTCTGTGACAATAGCTTCTGGCACACCTTCGAGATGAGATAAAAATTTAGTAAACCAAAGCTCGAGGTTCATACCGTTCCATAAAATCAGATCGACATTTTTCGCTTTGGCAATATCTTTGGGCGTTGGTTGGTAGTTATGGATCTCAGCGCCGGGTTTGGTTACGGACAGCACAGTAGCTGTATCCCCGGCGACATTGCGCGCCATATCCGCAATCACCGTAAAAGTGGTGAGTACAGTGAGCTTGTCTTCATCACTTTTGGGTGCGTCGCGATTACACCCTTGCAAAAGCAAGGTAGTGATAACAAGTAATGGCACAATTTTGCGCAATTGAATGCCCGCAACATATCCACGCACCGATGCCATGTATTTAGTCCAAAAATTAGCCATGGCTAAGTTTATGCTTTTTAGCTAAAAATACAAGCACCCTGATCAAAAGGACTCTGTATAATTTCGGCTCTGAGAAGAAGAGTGCTTGTCATGTCATCGCCAGATCGTCCATTAGAGAACGCAGATCAGCAAGCACAGGTATTTGAGCGCGTGCGAAAGGCTCATCAAATGGAGGCGACAGAGGATTACGTCGAGCTGATCGATGATCTGATTCGCACCCAAGGCGAGGCAAGATTGGTGGAAGTGGCCGAACGCCTAGGCATTTCTCAACCTAGCGCGGGTAAAACCATTTCAAGGCTACAACGTGATGGTTATGTCACTAGCGAACCCTACCGTTCGATATTCCTTACGGACAAGGGCAAGCAGCTAGCGGATAGCAGCCGCGAGCGCCACGATATCGTCTTTAAGTTTCTGCTCGCCATTGGCGTATCTGAGGACACGGCCAAGCTGGATTCAGAAGGTTTAGAACATCACGTGTCTGATGAAACCCTGGGTGTGTTCAAACGCCTTATTAAGCAACATAGCGAACGGCAAGCAAAAAAATGAACGAAATTACCATTGTCCGCCCTGACGATTGGCATGTGCACTTTCGCGATGGCGAAATGATGCGCACTGTTGTGGCCGAAACCGCGAGGCATTTTGGCCGAGCGATAGTGATGCCTAATTTAGTGCCACCGGTAGTCACGCGTGCAGATGCCAATGCTTATCAACGCCGCATAGAAGCAGCGCTTGCAGAGCATGGTATGCAGGATCAGTTCAAGCCACTGATGACCCTATACCTGACCGAGCAAACCGACCCTAATGATGTTGTTGCCGCAGCGCAATCAGGTGATGTGCAGGCTGTTAAGTTGTATCCAGCAGGTGCTACCACCAACTCTGCCTCCGGTGTTTCGAATATCGATAACGTGATGCCAGTATTAGAAGCAATGGCAGATAATAACGTTGTGCTTTGCGTGCACGGCGAAGTGACTAACCCAGACATTGATATATTTGATCGTGAAGCGCGCTTTATCGAAGATGTTTTGCAGCCTCTTCGCAAAAGGCTACCCAGCCTACGCATTGTGATGGAGCACATCACCACTAAGCATGGCGCGGATTACGTTTCATCAGAAGATAGTAATCTTGCCGCGACTATTACGCCGCAGCACTTGCTACTTAATCGGAACCATATGTTGGTCGGTGGGGTACGGCCACACTATTATTGCTTGCCGATTCTAAAACGAGAAGAGCATCGTAAGGCGCTGGTTGATGTTGCGTGCAGCGGGGATCGTCGGTTTTTTCTTGGTACCGATAGCGCGCCACACGAAAAGCACACTAAAGAGAACAGCTGTGGCTGTGCGGGTGTATTTAACTCCACCGTGACAATGGCCTGTATGGCGCAATTGTTTGAACAACAGCATGCGCTTGATATGCTCGAAGCGTTTTGCTCCAAAAACGGTCCAGCTTATTATGGCTTGCCGATCAATGAGACAACAATAACGCTACGCCGATCAGAAAAGCCTGTGACACTGCCCGAGCATGTGATTAATGGTGACATCAACGTGACTGTGTTTGATCCAGCTCAAGACATCAATTGGCGAGTGGTTTAGACCATTTGTACTGATAAATTTGTATAAAAACACGATTCAGGAACCTTAATGCAAACACCTTCCTACGCCAGCCCCGAAGAGATGGCCAAACTAACCGCTCGCATGCTGTTAGAAATCGATGCCGTGCACTTTCGTGCCGATGAGCCCTACATCCTCACATCGGGCCTTGCTAGCCCGGTCTATATCGATTGCCGCAAGCTCATCTCTTACCCGCGAATTCGTTCAACACTGATGGATTTTGCTGTTGCGACATTGCATCGCAATGTCGGTTACGAAGCCTTCGATGCTATTGCAGGTGGCGAAACAGCCGGTATCCCGTTTGCTGCATGGATAGCCGATCGATTCGAGCTGCCCATGCAGTATGTACGTAAAAAGCCCAAAGGCTTTGGCCGTGATGCGCAGATAGAAGGCGACATACAGGACGGGCAACGTGTATTGCTGGTTGAGGATCTCACTACCGATGGCGGATCCAAATTTGCATTTGCCAATGCGCTGCGCACCGCAGGTGCAGAAGTTGGGCATACGTTTGTTGTATTTTACTACGATGTATTCGCAGGTACCCATGAGGCTTTGGCTGAAGAAGGCCTGCAATTGCATTGGCTAGCCACATGGCGTGATGTGCTGGCAGAGGCTCGTGTGCAAAAGCGTTTTGATGAGGCAACACTTGAGCAGGTGCAGAAGTTTCTAGATGATCCCTTGGCTTGGTCTAAAGCTAATGGTGGAGACTACAAGGGTAAGGCCTAAGTTCTTGCTGGCATTTGCTGCGTCGCGCAGTGAATGCCAGCAGGGCTCAACCACAATTGAATAGTGATGAATTTTTTGTGACTAAGGAAGTTGCTTATACCGTTTCACCAATCTCACTGATAACCTCATACGCAATTTTAATATCCGCTTCTTCCATATCAAACTGCCCAGTCATAAACCGTATTACACCAATCCCGTCGTGCACCGATTGCGTTAAGTAAATGCGCCCATCATTATTGATTCGCGCCACTAGCTCTAGGTTAAGCGCATCCAACTCTTTATCAGATGCGCCTTTGCGTATTAAGCGAAACGTAAATAACGATAGGACAGGTTCAGTGACTATCTCGAAGTGTTCATTGGCGCGCAGTTGTTCTGCTAGCTGGCACGACCAGGTAACGTGATTACGAATACGCTCGCGTAAACCTTCTAGGCCATAGGCTCGTAATAGAAACCACACCTTCAATGCGCGAAAGCGTCTGCCGAGGGTAACGGACCATTCGCTGAAATTTGTTAAGTCTTGTTGGTCGTAGGTTTTTAGATACTCGGGCCTTATCGCCATGGTGTTGATTAGCTTGGCAGGATCGCGAACAAAATGGGCTGAACACTCAAGCGATGCACCTAACCATTTATGGGGGTTGAGTACGATGCTATCGGCCAGCTCGATGCCTTCCCACATATACCGAAACTCTGGGCAGATCATCGCTGAACCTGCCCAAGCTGCATCTACATGCGTGTATAGACCTTCTTGTTGCGCAAGCTTGCATACCTCGTGTACGTGATCGCACGCGCCCATCGATGTGCCGCCAACACAAATGACAATGCCAGCTGGCAACATGCCGGCTTTGCGGTCATCGATTATGGCTTGCTTGAGTTGATCGATATCGAGTGAGAAGTCTTCTCTTGTGTCGATCTTTACTAGGTTGTCCTGGCCTAGGCCTGCAACCCATAAGGCTTTATCGATTGATGTGTGCGTTCGGCTCGAGGCGTAAACCCGCACAGGTGGTTTGCCAAACAAGCCTTCCTGATTGCCTTTGCGATCAAGTGCCAGCTCGCGCATAGTGAGTACTGCACATAAGGTGGCTGTTGATGCGGTGTCTTGCATTACGCCTTTAAAATCCGTTGGTAGCCCCACGGCTTGCCTAAGCCAATCCATCATGCTGATCTCTAGCTCGGTGGCGGCTGGGGAGGTTTGCCATAACATGCCGTTAACCGACATGGCGCCCGCTAGCTGCTCGGCTACAATGGCTGCTGGGGCGGCATTGCTGGGGAAGTAGGCAAAAAAGCGTGGGTGTTGCCAGTGGGTCATGCCATTGGGGATGATATGTTTAAAATCATCGAATATGGCTTGCATACCTTCGCCTTGCTCTGGCGGCGAGGCCGCTATCTGCTTTTGGATATCCCCGGGCGCTACCTGTGAGCGGACCGGCTGTTCGCCTACGTTATTGAGATATTCCGTTGACCAGTCAGCAGCAGCGTGTGACCATGTTCCAAATTCGGATTTGTCCATTAGGATAGAGCCAAGCAAATAACAGTCGACGAGATTACCACATGAGTATTGATTCCCGTATCGAAGCTTTAGTGCCGGAAATAAAGGAATGGCGTCAGGATATGCATAAGCATCCTGAACTGGATTTTGATGTTCATCGCACCGCGGGGTTTGTGGCTGACAAGCTGCGTGAATTTGGTTGCGATGAAGTGGTTGAGGGCATTGGTCGCACGGGAGTAGTAGGCGTTATCAAGGGCTCCGTATCGGGCAATCAAGTTATTGGTATGCGTGCTGATATGGATGCCTTGCCGATTGAAGAAGAAACGGGTGTGGCCTATAGCTCAGTGAATGCTGGGTTGATGCACGCCTGTGGTCATGACGGTCATACCGCCATGTTATTAGGCGCTGCGAAAGCGATGTGTGGTACGCGACAGTTTGCAGGTTCTGTAGTGGTTATTTTTCAGCCTGCCGAAGAAGAATCTGGTGGTGGCCGTGAAATGGTTGAAGATGGTTTGTTTGAGCGATTTGGCATACAGAGTGTTTATGGCATGCATAATTTGCCGGGCATACCCATCGGGCACTTTGGTTTACGTGATGGACCGATAATGGCGGCAGCGGATATGTTCGATATTGTAGTTGAAGGAAAGGCTGGGCATGCGGCTATGCCACAATTGTGTGTTGATACCACATACATCGCTGCGCAAGTGATCAATGCGATACAAGCGATTTCATCACGCGTCGTTGATCCCTTACACCCGGTAGTTATATCCATTACTGGTATACAGTCGGATAGCAATGCATACAACATTATTCCGCAGAAGGTCACCATGCGAGGCACCTTACGCGCACTTAGCGAACCGGTTCGCAAGCTTGCTGAAACACAATTAATTTCAGTAGCCGAAAGCGTTGCAGCGGCACATGGTGCAAAAGCGACGGTTGATTATGACAAGGGCTACCCGCCTACAGTAAGTAACACTGAGCAAACACACTTTGCAACGACAGTAGCTCGCTCGGTTGCTGGGGAAGAGTCAGTTGATGCTAACGCGCCAGCACTAATGGCTGCAGAAGATTTCTCTTATATGCTAGAGGTCAGTGTGGGTAACTATTGCTTTTTAGGTAACGGTGATAGCCACTCATTGCACCATCCTAAGTACAACTTTAATGATGAGGCGATTGTATACGGGAGTAGTTATTGGTTGGCTCTGGCTGAACAGGGCTTGCCGCTCAGCCCTAGTTAGTAGCTGCTATTCCCAGGTAGCGGGGCCCATAGCTATCTATCGCAATTATTGGAAGAGATTCCCTTAGTTTCAAATTTAGCAAATCGTTGTGTAAGAACATCCATGAACAGGCGAACACGCTCGGGCACATATCGTCGACTAGGGTAGACGGCAAACAGATCATTTTGCATACCTGGCTGGATAGGCTGAAAACCTACTGCGTATTTTGGCAGTACACGCACCAGTCTCTTTTGATTGATATTCTCAGCAATATCAAGTGACGATTTAAGCGCTATCCCCAATCCATCAGCCGCCCATTGGCGTATCATCGCGCCATCGTTTGTTGATCGAGTAGGTTTGATCGGTATCACGACTTCGTCGTCATCTTTTTTAAAGTGCCAGACCGATAGTGGTTCGACGATACGCACCATGGCAAGACAATCGTGGTTTGCCAAGTCTTCTGGAGTTTTAGGTGTTCCATTTTTTCTCAGATAAGCTGGAGATGCGCACAGTGTTCGGTAATTACTGGCTAGATGTTTGGCTACCAATGAACTGTCGGGGGGTTCTCCAAACCGAATAGCGATATCGATATTGTTTTCTGAGAGATTGACGATTCCATCAGACAGGTGCAAGTGCGGCACAATACCGCGATGCTTTTTAACCAGTTTTTGAAGTAGCGGTGAAACGTATTGTTGGCCAAGATCCGATGGCGCTGTGACACGCAGTGGACCAGCCAAGCCCTGGCTAGCTGAATCCATGGTTTCTTCTGCCTGCGCGACGTCAGCAAGAATGCTAACGCTCGTCTCATAGAAGGTTTGACCCACTTCCGTGACCGTTACGCTGCGTGTTGTGCGATTGAGGAGTCGTGCCTTGTATCGTTTTTCCATAGCGTTGACTCGCTCGGTAACGCGTGCAGGGGATATGCCCATCTCGCGACCCGCTGCGGCTAAGCCGCCAGCATTGACGATATGAACAAACAGATTCATGTCAGATAATTTATCCATATTGTTCAGTTTAGTCGAATAGTAGAATCAAATTATAATTAATTATTGTTTACAAACACGCTTATGCTAGCAAAATGCATCCCATTATTCGTAAAATACGAATAATGCATTCGCTGTTGGCAGCATTATAAATTCCAGTTAGATGCCGTAAATTGCTTACATCGCGAGCTTAGATGCTTAGGCCATAGGTTCGCATCTTCGCAAAGGAATTCGGCTTATGTATCTTGATCACGTCACTCTTCGTACCCAAAACTTGGCCAGCACGCGGGATTTTCTAGTCCGTTTGCTTGACCTGGAAGACCGTCCGCGGCCAATGGAAATTCAACATCGTATCGCGGGTCACTGGTTGTATGCCGGTGAGCAGCCCTTGTTCCACCTTATTCCCTCTTATGAATTAGGCGAAATTCGTGAGGCTGAAGCGATCGATCATGTCGGCATCCACCTTGAGGACTATGACGGCTTTAAGAGTAAGTTGGAAGCGATGGACGTGCCGTATTCGCTAATGGATATTCATGAGATTAACGAACGCCGAATCTTCTTTCGTACACCCGGTGGCAATTTACTTGAGGCTGTTTTTAACGAAGCAGTGAGTGAGGAGTAACAGCATGAATTTTACTAAAGATACGGTAAGTGTTGTTATTGGAGGTACGTCTGGTATAGGCAAAGCGGTTGCAGCGGCACTTGAGGATCGGCCCGGTACTGTCCATGTTGCAAGTCGATCAGAAGGGTTGGACATCACTGACGAAACATCCGTAATTCAATACTTCGATGCCCTGGATCTGATTGATCACGTAGTCATTACAGCAGGCTCCGCGGCACCTGGTGGGCCAATATCTGATGTCAATACCGCTGCGGCCAAAGAGGCGTTCAACGTCAAATACTGGGGTTCGGTAACGGTGGCAAAACATGCAATATCGAAAATTCGCCTCGGCGGTTCGATCACATTAACTAGTGGTTTTTTGTCGCGCCGTACTGTACCCGATACGTTTGTAAAGACTGCCATGAACGCAGCCCTAGAAGCTTCGGCAAAACTTATGGCGAAAGAGTGGGCACCGATCCGAGTCAACGTAATTAGCCCTGGATTGACCGACACGGAGGCTTATAGCGACATGACAAAAACATCAAGAGAAAGGATGTTGGCTTATGCCGCTGCAAGTCTGCCTGCTGGAAAAGTAGGCACCGTAGAGGATCTTGCTAGTGGTTATTTATTTGCCATTGATAACACTTTTGTTACCGGCTCAATCATCGATATCGATGGTGGATCACTATTGAATTGACCACAGAATGTAGAACTGACTATTCCATCAGTACTTTAGACCCAGCTTGCCCTGTCAATCGGAGTGCAGGGGTAAATACAGTTATATAAATTGCACAATTAACTTCTTAGAATATTATGAAAAACGCTATTTTCACACCACTTGAATTTGGTGCCAGTAGGTTGCCCAACCGAATCGCACTGGCACCTATGACGCGCTCGCGTACAACGCAGCCGGGTGATATACCCAACAAGATGATGGCGGAATATTACTCACAGCGCGCGAGCGCCGGACTCATCATTACCGAAGCCACACAAATCTCACCTCAGGGACAAGGCTATTCGTTTACCCCTGGCATCCATACTCCTGAACAGATCGCTGGTTGGCGTTTGGTTACCGACGCAGTGCACGAGAAGGGTGGTCGGATTTTTCTGCAGCTTTGGCATGTCGGACGTATGAGCCATGAAAGCTTTCATGCTGATGGTAAACCGGTTGCGCCGTCAGCCCTAAAACCGGAGGCTCGGGTTTGGGTTGCTGATCCTGAGACGGGTGTTGGTGGCATGGTGGATTGTCCAGAACCTCGCGCGCTAACCCTAGAGGAGATTCCGGGAATCGTCGATGATTTTCGTCAAGGCGCGGCCAATGCCATGGCCGCAGGCTTTGATGGAGTTGAGATACATGGGGGCAATGGTTATCTAATCGATGAGTTTCTGCGCCGTTCATCAAACCACCGAGAGGATAAATATGGTGGCACACAGGAGAACCGCATCCGTTTTTTGGTTGAGGTTACCGAGGCTGTGTCCAACGAGATTGGAGCGGATAGAACCGGTATCCGGCTCTCGCCGTACATCACTCAGCGCAATATGGCAGATGATGAAATCATCGAAGTCATATTGAACGTTGCTTCAGAGCTTGATCGTATTGGTTTGTTGTATATCCATCTGGCAGAGGCGGATTGGGATGACGCGCCGGCGATACCTGTACGGTTCCGACATGCATTACGAGCGTGCTATGAAGGCACAATCATCGTGGCTGGCAAATACACGCAGGAGCGTGCCATGCGGATCATAGAGACAAGACTGGCAGACGTCGTTGCTTTCGGACGCCCCTTTATTGCAAATCCGGATTTACCTATGCGCATGGAGCAGGCATTACCTCTTGCGGATTTTGATAGCGAAACACTGTTTGGAGGTAGCGAGCTTGGGTACAGCGATTATCCCGCGTGGGAGGCTGAGTGATAAAAGAACAACGTAGCTAGGCGCATCGCACCATTCTAAATTGGGTGATTATTCAATCACTTATCCTTAATTGCACATAATACTATGCAATGCATAGTATTATGTGTATGATCTTTCTCATGGACACTACTGCGAATTATCAAAAATGGTCAGCGCAATTGCGCAAAGGGTATCTAGAACTTTGCGTGCTAGTGGTGATCCGTCAAAAACAATCATCCTACGGGCTTGAGGTGTTGCAAACCCTTGAGGAATCGGGCTTGGCAGTTAATGAGGGAACGCTCTATCCATTGCTCAATAGGATGTTTAAAAATAACTGGCTAAGTTCTGAATGGGTCACGCCATCAGAAGGAGGCCATCCGCGTCGGCATTATCAGCTGAGCGAGGAAGGGCTTAGCTTACTTCCTCAAATGCTCGAGACCTTTCAACAAAATCAATTATCACTGGATCAGCTAAAGGAGTTGAAATGAATAATAAGCAATTTATTAGCGCTTTGAAAAAAGCACTGGCTGGGCTAGATAAGGCTTCTCGCAATGACATCATTCAAGAAATAAACAGCCATGGTCTTGAATCAGATTCTCCTTTAGTCGATCAATTTGGATCAGCCGAAGAGCTGGCTCAGCAATACTTAGATGGGGAGAAAATAGCAAAGCCCATTTCATCTAAAATTTGGGGTTTCAGTAAAAAGGTTTTGATGGGCATAGGAGTTGCCGTGGTGTCTCTTGTGGCTTTGATCGGAATCTTGTCTTATACATACGCTAAAGATAAATTTGATTATGCAAATGAAAATGCTGACGAATTATCTGCAAATAATTCAGGCTGGAAAAGCGAAGCGTGGTCTGCCGATATTAATTTGGATATAGATCAAGCATCCGCGGTGATCTATTGGCATGATGATAATTCTGTGCGTTGGAATTGTGAAGGCGACGACCCGGAAAAACAAAGTGATTCGAGCTTGTTAATAAGGCATTCGCACTGCTTGATGTATCTACCCAAAACCACGATTAACTTAAACGCAATACAATCTCAAATCGTGTTGGTCAGGCCACAAGTCTCCATAGTTGTTAATGCGCGGCAAGGTTCAGTAAAAGTGGCGGAAAACGGCGAGCAATATATCTATCGAGTAGAAGGGGATCGTTCGGCTTTTAAGGGCTTGGAGTCATACGATGAGGCCGAACATACGCTGCAATTTACAATAAAAGAGTCGATGGTTGCTCCGTATAAATATTAACTGAAACTCATTCGCGGGATCGAGCTTGCTAAGCCGCGAGCCAACGTTTCATCATAGATGAATCTGCTTTGCTGAGATCATCAATCACATCAAAGTGATGGCGATCGGGCTCCAGATGGGTTTGACAATCAACGCCCAGTGGCGCCCAAACGGATTCCAGCAAGCGATTTTGACGAATAAACTCAGGTCGCTCTGCTGCGCCTGCCCAAGCAATTACCGGGCAAGTTAGATGAGGGCGTAAGCGTGCTGGGCTGAGCGCGGTGGCGTCGGCAAGGCTCATACCAAACTGTTCGTTCATTCGCGTGCGGGTCAGCGGCACGAGATCGTGCACTCCGCTAATACTGAGCACTCGCTTTATCCTTTTGCGAGTCGCGTGATCCAGTGGTGTTGGTTTGCATATTAGCTGAGTGACCAAGTGTCCGCCTGCGGAATGCCCGGCCAGATAAATGGGTAGTTTGGGGTATTGTTCAGCTACAACGCTTACCGCCTTGGTGACCCCTGCGCTGATATCAACGATGGTAGATTCTGGGCAAAGCTGATAGCCAACCATGGCGGTAATATGCTGATTGTTTAGAGCGCCTGCGGCTAAGTGCGACCAATCATTTTGAGAGAACCTTAGCCAATACCCGCCGTGCACAAATATTGCAATTCCTGTGGGCGCCGAAACTGGTTGGAAGACGTCTATGCAATCTCGATCATGTTCGCTGTATTTCATCTTGACCATCGGATGACCAATGGTTGCTCGTTCTTCACGAAACTGTTTAGATTGGCCTGCCCATTGCTCTAGATAAGCTTTACTATTTGGGATATGGGCAGCGTTTGCGTAGGCATCGTCCCAATCTGGAATATAACCTGTGATCGGTGATGAGTCGTGTTCGTTTTCATGCATAAGCTAGACTAATTCCATGGAAGCTATCGTTCTTGTTTTTGCATTTTTCGCCGGATTGCTATCGCGCAAAGCTGGCTACCCGCCACTATTAGGTTACTTGGTCGCAGGTTTTATTGCCAACGGTTTGAGCATCGGCAGCGCGGAGAGCTTTCAGCCCATTGCTGATTTAGGTGTGCTGCTGCTGTTATTCACCATTGGCCTGAAGCTCAACCTACGCTCACTGATGCCAGTCTATGTGTGGGGTGCTGCCATAGCGCATATGATAATCGTAGTGCCTCTCACCGCTGCGGTCATTTTTATTGTCGGCATTTTGTATGTGCCACTATCATTTGAAAGCAATTACGCCGCATGGACATTGGCTTTCGCCTTGTCGTTTTCCAGTACAGTATTTGCCGTCAAGATGTTTGAAGAGCGCGGCGATACTTCTTCTTTTTATTCCGTTATCGCTATCGGTGTGTTGGTGGTGCAAGACGTGCTCGCGGTAGCCTACTTGGTATTAGCCAGTGGCCACTACCCTTCGCCTTGGGCATTATGTTTGTTCGCCTTACCGGTACTCAAGCCATTAATTGCGCGGTTACTCAAGGTGGTGGGGCACGGCGAATTGCTATTGTTTTGCGGAATTGTGTTTGCGATTGCTACGGCGGAACTGTTCGAGTTTCTACAGCTAAAGGGTGGCCTGGGCGCGTTGTTAGCAGGCGTGCTGCTATCGGCAGGGGATCAAGCCAAATCGAAAGAGCTTTACGATAAACTTATCAATATTAAAAACCTATTACTGATTGGTTTCTTTCTACACATTGGTTATTACGGGTTTCCGTCTATCCAAATGCTGCTGGTGGCGGTGGCTCTTTCGGGGCTAATTTTGTTACGCCCGGTAATCTACTTTTCCCTATTCAGTTTAAACAAGCTACGTGCGCGCACATCATGGTTGTCCGCGCTAGCATTAGCAAACTACAGCGAGTTTGGGCTGATAGTTGCCGCCACCGCGGTCCAAACTGGATTACTACCTGCTGAATGGATAACCACACTCGCTGTTGCTATGTCGGTCACTTTTTTGATGGCTACTCCGGTTAATAAGCGGGCGATTGATCTATACAGCCGCTTTTACACACGATTACATCAGTATGAGAAGCCCAATCGATTACCCGAAGAGGCGATTGGTAGCTTAGGTGATGCTCAGGTTTTAGTGTTGGGTATGGGGCGTGTAGGGCGTGGCGCTTATGATCATCTGAAGGAGGCGGGTCATCATGTGATGGGTATTGAAGAGAGCTACACCAAAACCCAATACTGTATTGAGCAGGGTTATGAATGTGTGCACGGGGATGCAACGGATAGAGACTTCTGGGAGCGCACTGGTTTGGCTGATCGAGATTTACTGATGGTTAGCTTAAGCAACCATCGAGAAAATATCGCAGTGATAAAGCTTGCCAAAGAGCTGGGGCACAAAGGGCGTTTATCGGTAGCGGCGCGTTTCGCTGATCAAAAAGAAGAGTTAGAGGAGCTGGGTTGCCAAGCGTATTATCTATATGAAGATGTGGGGCGCGAATTTGCTTTGCATATGCTGGAAGAGATGGATACTGTTAATTCAAGGCGGAGCTAAGGTAATGCTACTCTCGTAGCTCGGCCAAGCGCTCTTCAAGATAGCTGCCCGCCGTATAACGCTTGCTTAAAATGACATCGGGCCGTGGATGTAAAAACAATGGTAATGAAATTCGGGAATTTTTGGTGTTGCTGCCTTCGGGGTTAACGACTCGATGAGTGGTGGACGGGAAATGTCCGCCAGTGGCCTCTTGCAACATGTCGCCAACGTTGATAATTAAATTACCAAAGTCACACGGCACATCTAACCACGTGCCGTCACGCTGCTTAACCTGCAAGCCAGGTTCGTTAGATGCGGGCAGTAGAGTGAGTAGGTTGATGTCCTCATGGGCACTTGCGCGTTCAGCGCCTTCGATCACATCGTCAGGTAGAGGCGGGTAATGCAAGACTCTAAGCAACGATTGTTCACTGCCTTGAATCATCTGTGATAAGGGCTCTGAAAAATCGGCTGCAACGGCCTTCGGTGTGTGTTTTTCTACCCAGCTTAATAGCGTCGCTGCAAACCCAACAGCTTGATCGTAGTAGGCGCTAATTTCGGTTTTGAGCTCTTTTGGGCATTGCCCCCCTGGGCGATAATGGTAGTACTCCTTGATATCTCTGACACTGCGGCCTTTGGCAGACTCCGCTTGTGCCATTGGGAAAAACCCGTCAAAGGTGTCGGGATCAAACTGAAAGTGTTCTTTTTGATCGCTATAAAAGAAGGCTTTCCAATTCTCGTAGATGGCGGTAACGGTGGGCTGCGGTATTGGGTGGTTTTTGAGTACACCAAACCCAGTTTCGCGCAGTGACTCAACGAACAATCGATCTGCATCCGGTGCGCAATAGTCGACGGCTTGCAGTTCTGCCATGGGGAATCCTGTCGCAGTGGGGCTCTACCCCGGGGGCATTAATGCTAACATGCCAATTGGCTTAATTCGTTATTCTTATGTCGCAATCACATCAACAACTCGCTATTTTGTTTGCTGATATCGGTGAGAGCACGCGTCTTTATGAAAGGCTCGGCGATACTGAGGCCCACAGGCAAATAAGCCTAAGCCTTAAGCTGATGGAGTCAGCCATTGTGGGTTGTGATGGCAAATTGTTGCGCACTGTGGGCGATGCAGTGTTGGCCAGCTTTTCTAACTGCGACGATGCATTCTATGCCGCTCGTGCAATCCAGCATGCCCACAAAAACGAAATGCTGTCAGTGCGCGTCGGTTTTCATTATGGTGAAGTCATACCCGACAAGGGAGATGTCTATGGCACCGCGGTGAATATTGCTGCGCGAGTTGCCTCATTTGCACGTTTAAATGAAATCACACTATCGGCTGATGCTTACAACATGCTGAGTACGAGCAATCAGGCCAGTACCGCGCTAATCGATGCCATAAAGCTCAAAGGTATCGAGGCGGCGATGGACATTCATCGCATTGAATGGCAAGCCGATAGAGAAGCCAATACTGTCGTGGCCAGTGCGTCCGTTATTAAAGCACAATCGATGCTTAAACCCATTGCAAAGCTAGATGTGTTTGGGCGGCAGCTACTGGTTGATGAAGCATCACCGTTGTTAGAAATTGGCCGAGACGAAACTAATAGCTTAACGTTGAGTGCTGATTGCGTCAGCCGTCACCATTTGCAGTTACGCTACAAAGATGGGCAGATACTATTAACGGACAATAGTACCAATGGCACCTTCATTAGTCGCGAAGATCACAATCCGATGTTTGTGCGCCGAGATACGCTGGTTTTGGAAGGCAGTGGCTTGCTGGGAGTGGGTGCAACGCCAGGGCCAGAAGGCGCTCATACTATGCAATTTAGCGTTCAGTATATCTAGCTAAATTATTTGTACTATCGAATGCTTACGCCAAGATCGCTCAACGCTTGAGTGGCGGCCTCTGCCGAACCTTCAAGATCAATCGCTCGGCAAGCGTCGGCTAATACGATAGTTTCGAAACCTTCCTGATGTGCATCTTCGGCCGAAAATCGAACACAAAAATCGTATGCTAAACCCACGCAGACTACACGCTTAACATTGCGCTCGTGCAGTAAGCCACTTAGGCCTGTAGTCGTTTTTTTATCGTTTTCGTAAAACGCAGAATACGAATCGACTTCATTGCGAAACCCTTTACGAACGATACACTGGATATGTTCTAACTCTAGATCACTATGAAACTCTGCGCCATGACTGTTTTGGATGCAGTGGTCTGGCCACAGTGTTTGTTCACCGTAGGGCATTTTTATCGTACTAAATGGCTCATGCGCTGCGTGACTGCTTGCAAATGATGAGTGTCCAGCAGGGTGCCAATCTTGAGTGGCTATCACTGTTGAAAACTGCGTAGCAAGTTGATTGACTAACGGTACTACCGTTTCGCCTTCGGGTACAGCCAAGGCACCGGCTGTACAAAAATCATTTTGCACATCGATGATGAGTAACGCATCAGAAGCTCGTGCATTAAATTGGATCATGGTTGAGCCGCAAACAATACAACCGAGCGTTCTTTAGCATCTTCTGCACCGTCTTCAGAGCTGATGGCTGCTGCATCCTCACCGAGACCGTTAAGTGATTTGATCTTGGTAAAATCAAAGCCGTTTTGAATCAAGTATGAGCGAACATTGGTAGCGCGACGCATCGCCAGCTGTTGGTTATAGGAGGCTGAGCCACGGCGATCAGTGAAACCGTATATCGATACGCCCGTCGTGCGGTTTTTCTCTTGTGTGATAAACGAATTCAATACAGTTGCAGCCTCAGCGGTAATGCTGGTGCTATTGCGATTGAAGTAGATCTTGTATTCGACTTGCTTGCCGTTTTGCTGCTCGCGTAGCTCTTCTTGAGTAACAAACGACTTGCTTGCTAGCTGTGAAACTTGTTGCTGAACCTTTGACAAGGTGTTAGCAATGTCAGGATCAGTTTGTGGGTTTGAAGCTAATCGTGTTTCCAGTGCTGCGATCTGGGATTGTAGTTGTGATTGCAATTGCTGTGCATCGTCAGCACCAGAAGAGGTGGCAGGTAATCCGCTGACTCGCCGCTCAAGCGCTGTTAACTGCTGTCGCGTTGTGCTCAGTTCGGTGTTGAGCGCGGTAATATCTGTACTAGAGTTGGGCGCTTCGATTTGTTCTTTCAGGCTGTCTAGCTGTCCCTGAATTTCAGCTTGAATTGTATCAATTGAAGTCGATTCGTTTGCCGTTTTTAGGGTATCGATCGAACTTTGCAGGCTAGCGATGGTGGTTTTATCCTTTTCGCTTTGCTCTTCTAGTACTGCAACCTTTTTGCGAGTGGCCCCGAGTTGATCTGAAAGTGCAACTAAACGGCGTGCATCAGAATTAGTTGTATTGAGTTTGTCTTCTAGTGTGGCAATACGCTGATCAATCTGTGCGTTTATTGTGGCGGCAGTTGCATCCGCACCCGCACTAGCGTCGGACGACAATGTATTGAATCGTGAAGAAAGCGTAGAGGCGCGCTCATCCACTGATGCAATACTGGAGCTAAGCTCGGTTTTAAGCTCTGTGATTTGTTCTCTTGTCTGAGTGCCGCTGCTGCTTAAAGCCGATAGCTCGGTTCTGAGTTGAGCGATATCCTCGCCGCTTGTTTGCTCGTCCAGCCGACGTGTGAGTAGATCAAGACGACCATCAATCGCATCAAGCTTTGCAACCAATGATTGATTGCTGGTAGTAACGGTATCAACTGATTGCTTAATCGAATCCAGCTGAGCATCACTAGCGTCGATTCGGCGCTCGGTATCGGTTAGTCGTCCTTGTAGCACTAACTGATTTTCGTTAACGCTCGCTTGGTTTTGATCACTGGTAGCCTGCTGTGCGCCAGATGCCATGCTTGCTTCTAGCGCATCTAGTCGCGCACTGAGAGCCGTTTGAGCGGTGTTAGAAGCTGGTGAGGTGTTGCCACCATCACGAATAGCATCCAAGCCGCCTTTAAGGCGAGCAATGCCAGATCCGGCATGTGATTGAATATCAGTAAGTGTGGCATCGGGATGCTGGGTTTTCCAGTAGCCAACAACAAGGGCGATAGCCGCAGCCAACGAGACAAGCAAGGTTTTCATAAGCGATATTTTAGGAAATGCTGCAGTGGATGTGATGAGTTTACCAAGGTTCAAGCCATGCAGCATTATTTCGCAGCATTTTTGCCGGTCGGTAGTTGACAGTTAGCAAGTTTGGGGCGTCAGAATAATGTTGAATGGCGCTTATGTTTGATTACGGGCGCAGTGTTGCATATACTCCGTTCGTTTAGTGCTTTAACACATTGATATGAAATCTACAATACCATCGACTCACCTGCTACGCCATTTTGTGCTGTTCGCCTTTGTTGCTCTATTTTTGCTCACAATGATACGAGCAGGCTACGGTTTGTGGCAATTCCCTGCAGTACTGGAATCTGGAGCGTGGTACACCTTATTCCTTACTGGCTTGCGCTATGACTTAGCGCTAATCGGAGGCTTGTTATTGGTCCCGGTGATCATTGGGCCACTGCTAGGCATGATAGGCATAACCCGACTTATTTCTAAGTCCTTCTTAGTGATTTGGTTATTGTTTGCACTGGGGTACATATTGATAACAGAGTTTGCCACGCCGTATTTCATTTTTGAAAACGGTGTAAGACCAGACCTTGCTGTTCTTGCTGAAACTAAAGAGCCAATTGTTGCGGGTATGGGGTTTGCGTCTCGTTACTCTGTGCAAGCATTGATTGGTGCCTTGCTTGTGTTACTGATTTTCTTTGCATACGGTCGTCGACTGGAAGTGACAAGGCTAATGGCCCATCGTTTGTCAGTAGCATCCTCACTCGCGTTGGTAATTCTCGGTGCAGCAGCTTGTTTGTTAGCGGTCAGATCAGAATACGATCCGGGAAAGCCAGCATTGTCTCCCAGTAATAGTCTCATAGCAAAAGAGACCTTGATAAACGAGATATCGATGAATACCGGATATAAGGTAGCGTATTCAGCAATACAGCCCTATTTTGTTAAGTGACGTAAAAGCCGGCTACAACTCAACCAAACATTTGTGAGGGTCTACTGACACTGTTCAGCAAGCTTATAAGCTCGCACGTAATCAATATCAAAACTTGCGGGTAAAATTGTAGTCCTATCTGGCGAGCCCGGCCAGGTGCCTCCAACCGCTAAATTCAACAAAAAATGCACAGGACGTGTGTAATCTTTAGGTGTTGGGTGGCTAGCAACCTTGTTGTAGTCGATATACCAGTTTACGGTTTTGCTATCCCACACTACGCTGTACACATGAAAATCTTCGGTTAGATCGGTGTCTAATGTGTGATCGTACGGATGCGAATCAAGCTTACCGTGTTGGTTGGTATGCAGGGTTGTGTGAAATGTTTCGGGTTCATGCCCTAAGTGTTCCATCACATCTATTTCCGGCAATACAGCAACACCGGCTGGCCAGCTATCAAAACTGGGCAATAACCAAAACGCTGACCACAAGCCTTGACCCTTTGGTGGTTTGGCACGCACTTCAAATCGACCATACTGTTGAGAGAATCCATTTTCGCTTGTCAGAACACCAGACACATACGGCTGATTTTTGGTTTTTTCTTTTAACTCTACTGGTGTTCTACTGGCGGTAATTTTGAGAATACTATCTTCAATAGAGAAGGGAGATAGGCCATGCTCAGTTGGATCAATGTAGTACTGCAGTTCGTTGTTTATGATGGTGTCGCGATCCCAGATATAGCGAGTACGCCATTGGCCGGTGTTGTTTTCGGCATTCCATAAATCAAGCGAGTTGAATTCATCTGTGAAAGTTTGCACCCAGCAGGATTGGTCAATTTGCGCGGAGGCTGCGAATAGATTGGTGCTGATGAAAAGTGTGAGTGTTACTAGCGCTAGTTTTGTTGTTTGCATAGTCTGTGTTCTGGTTGCTTTGTCACTCGTGCAGGGTTTGCAGTTCTCGCGTAGGCACCGGTCCGCCGCCTTCGCCGACCAGTCATAGTATAGATCCCAGAACACCTGAACGCTGGGACGCCAGCGCGAGGATGATTAGTTTACGGTTAGTTTAAGCTTACAGCTTGGTTGGAGGATGTGCGCTGAACCAGTCCCATGCGTGTTGAATACTTAGGTGAATATCTGCAAATTCTGGTGTCCAGCCTAGGGTTTTCATGGCAAGGGAGGCGTCGGCTACAAGCTCTGGAGGGTCTCCAGCTCGCCTGGCTATGCGTTTAAATTGGATGTCTTCTCCAGTCACTTTTCGGCATGCGTCGATAACTTCGAGCACTGTGTACCCTTGGTTTGTGCCAAGATTAAATTGTTCGGCGCCTAAATCTGGCGTGTCAATCATGCGCATCACAGCAGCGATATGTGCGCTACCTAGATCGTTGACGTGGATGTAGTCTCTGATGCAGGTGCCATCGCGTGTATCGAAATCATCGCCAAACACTTTAAGGTTGGTGTCCGCTGGGTTGCCACCGTTTTTTATCCTAAGTGCTTCAAATAAAATTAAGGGGAGTAGGTGAGTTTCAGGGTCATGTTGCTCTCCTAGTGATCCATCTTCTGCGCTGCCCGCTGCATTAAAGTAGCGAAGAGCTGTGCTGCGTAGCCCATAGGCTACAGCGTAGTCCGATAGAATCTGCTCAACCATCAGTTTGGATTGCCCATAGGGGTTAATCGGGTTTTGTGTCGTTGACTCAGTTATGGGTAGTTTGTTGGGCTGGCCATAGGTTGCACATGTCGATGAAAACACCAAGTTGTTGGTGTTGGTTTCGCGCATGGCTTCAACTAGGTTTAATGTGCCGCTTACGTTGTTAGCGTAATAGAGCTCAGGGCGATCCACTGATTCTCCCACATAGGCGTACGCTGCAAAGTGCATAACCGCATCAGGTTTGTGCGCCTTAAAGATATCGATCATGCCTGCACTGTTACCGATGTCCTCAATAATAAGCTCTGCGTTTTTAACCACATCGGCGTTGCCGCGGCTGAGGTTATCAACCACCACCACGTCGTGGTTTTGCTGATTAAGCAAGCGAACCATATGCGAGCCTATGTAGCCAGCTCCGCCTGTTACCATTATTTTTTTGGTCATATCAGTAATCTCGTCGCCAAAAGTTGATAGCGATTAATTGTTATTCTCGTCTGGGCTTACATCGATAATGCGGCCAGTCGGTGTGTCTGTCACGTTAACGCTTTGCGAACGTAGCCTAGCTTTGAGCTCTTGGCGATGTGTTCTAGCGGTTGCGTGAGTAGCCACTTTATCTCGTGTGCGCTTGGATAGTGGCGCTGGTATCGGCACGAAATCGTCGACTGTGACAACCGTTTGCTGTTGCAACATACTTATCGGCAGCGCAATGAAGAAAATCCAATAAAGCTCTCGATGCACCAACATTCGGGCTTCTGAGTAGTTACTAATCAGCAGTGCGACAGTAAACCCTAATACAAACAATAGTCCAGATTGCTGCCGCTTGTACTGGCAGTAGACTATCTCAATCATCTGTTGTAGCGACATCAGTAAAGCGACAGCTGTTAAGGGTATACCGATCTCTGAAGCTAGCTGCAGGAAGCCGTTATGGGCATGAAATACTTTCCAAGTAAAGTCAGTTAAGCGCTGCTGAATCCACAAACTCTCTGGAGTAGGCTGCCATATCGTGCCGTAACCGAAACCGGTTAATGGTTTTTGTAGTATCAGTTTCCACGTCTGTTGCCATACTGCACCTCGGCCCGTAAGGTCGCCAGAGCGGCCGATAAGCTCTGCTGTATCGATGTTTAGAAATGCGGCTGCAGCAAAGCTCATTGATAGCAAGCCGAGCACTGCCATTGAGACAAAGCCAAGCTCAAATCGAAATGCTATGTACAGGTATCCCATGATTAGCAAGCCGATAATCAATGCTAAGAGGGATGTTGCTGATACGCTAAAAACTAAAACGATGAGTGATAAAACGGCAGCACCTGCGATAATTAAGCGAACGCCCAGGCTATTGGGTTTTTCAAGTTGAGTAATAAACAGCATTACTGACACGGCTGCCCAAAAACCTAAGGTGTTTTTAGAGGTCATTACGCCTCGCCAAACGTTAGTACCTTCGTAGTTTTCTATGCCAAGCTGTGGATAGGCAAACACAACAATCACACTGGCCAACATCAACAATCCAAATACAATGGATGCGACCTTGAGCATGCGTTCTAATGGAATGGTAAAACCTAGATATAAGGCAATGAAGGTAGAACCAATGAGATGTGCGTTTCGTTCCAGCGTTAATCCGGCATCGATTGACCACGCCGCAGAAAACAAAGTGCCTACCAGCAATACCGTTAACAATAAACGATAACGAATTACCCAACTAACCCAATTGATGCCGTAGTTTGCCATAAGGCCAACAAACGAAATCAAGTAGCAGGCTCCCCAGATCAAATTGACCATTGGCTCGAGCGCACCAGAGAGGTAATTAAAATGGTAGGCAAGCGTTAGGCTAGTACTGGTGCCATGCACCAATACCACGCACAATAGCATCGTCGCCACGAGCGATACACGGTAGGGTGTCTGGTAGGAGCTGATTGGCACTAGCGTTCCAGTGTATGGAGGCGCGCGCCGCGGAATTTTACGTACTGGTCAGTTAAACGTCGATAAAGACGTGGTGTGTAGTTTTGCAGTGTTTGCCGTAGCATGCTACCAAGGCCCATAGCACCACCACGATAGGCTTTGATTAACAAGCCCATGCTTTGTAGCGGAGCGCTTCGTGCTAAGCCCACGCTTTCAAAACGTGCTTTAAACGCAAGTTGAGCTTTGTCGCTCATCATGCTTTGCTGCGTATCCATCCACTTAAAAAAGTTAGTGTACTTTTCTGATTTGCCTTCAAAGATGGGTAGTTGTGATAAAGCATCTGGGGTCATCACATCTGCGTATAGCGTGAGCGGCCGCTCTATCATGTGAAACTTGGCACCGGTATGCCAGCAATCAATGGCGAACTGATCGTTATCACCGAAGGTGACTGATTCGTCCCATTGCACTGTTTCGCGTATTTTTTGCGGTATAACCATTGTGCTGGTTTGTATAAAGCCACCGTGCACATACAAAAAATCATAGATGGGCTCATCTGGGCCTAAGGCTCGATCAGGTTTTACCCAATAGCGATTAACACCACGATCAACAATGATGCGCCCGTAAACAATTTGCTCAGGGTCTTTTAGTAAAACATCTTGCACACATTGCAAATAATCGGGGTACCAAACATCGTCTGAATCTAAAAATGCTAAGTACTCGCCACGCGCTACTCGCATTCCGTGATTACGGGCAGCGGCAGGGCCTGCGTTTTCTTGGGTCACCACGACCAAACGAGGATCATCGATCGTTTTTAGTGTGCTCAGCGTAGCGTCGCTTGAGCCGTCGTCAACAACGATGAGTTCGAAATCATCGAAGGTTTGTGCAAAACAGCCGGCCAGCGTGTGCTGAACCGAGTTTTCACGGTTGTAAGTAGGGACGATTATTGAAAATCGAGGAGTGTCAGACATTAGTGGCCTTCCTCGCGTACAGTTTTATGCCGGATGTGGGCAGTAAATTTGCCGAGAAATTTCCAACGTAGCATGGCAGCTTGTTCGCGCTCACTGGCGTTTAGCAAACCCAGCACAGACCACACAGCGGCCTGAAAAAACAGTGCCACGGTTTTTAATCCTCTGATGGCTGCGGGCACGATCCCAGGTTCAAGAATCTGCATTACGCGCACTCTGGAATTAGCAATATTGATTATTCTTCCTTTCAGCCATTCTTGGCTCATTCTGTTCTCAGGCACGGCTTCGTGCACAATTGCATTGGCTGCCCAAGTCATTCGAGCCCCTTTTTGCGCAAGAGTGGTGAAAAAAGCCAGATCTTCACCCCCTGAGTGTGCAAATTCCGTGCGAAAAAAGGCTGGACCCATGCTCGATACTGTAGATGCCTTAATAATAAAGTTGCCAGCAGCCTGTAATTGGCACTCTGAACCATCCTCAATGCTCATATCGGCGCCGTAATAGGGGTTGCTGGTAAGTGATTCTGGGCTATTGGGTGGAAAAACCGATAGAGTCGGACCGCCCACAGCGTCAGCATCGGTTGCCGCTTGCACGCGCATTAGCTCTGCTAGCCAATTTGGCTCGGGCCATTCGTCATCGTCGAGGAAGGCGATCAGCTCTGGTTGTTGCTGTAGCGCCAGGCTCACAGCTGAGTTACGAGCATAGGAGATGCCGGGTTCGGCCTCGATTGCATAGTGCAGCTCAAACGGATAGCTATCCGCAAGCTGCGAACACACGGCAGCGCCTTCGCCGCCTTTATGGTTATCGATCACCACTACAGCATCGGGTATTGCAGGTGTTAGTCGGGTAATCTGATCAAGCAATTTGGCAAGCCCATCAGGCCGTTTGTATGTGCAGATACAAATGGCAACACGGGTCATGCGGCACCTTTTAGTCTTGTCCACATGACGCGCATCAGATAGACAGCCATAAACAGTTCGGCAGCCAATATCCCGTAGAGAGTTGAGATAGGACCGCTCTTAAATAATAGCACCGTTACCAGCACACCACTGACAACAGCACCGAATACACTTGCCATGGCCAATACACGAAAATCTTTCATAGCTTGTAAGGCCGCACTGGGTGCATTGTAGATCGCTGCGAACAATGTTGTTAATGACCACATAGCAACGATGAAGTGCATAGGTTGGTCAGCGTATTGTTTTGCGTATAACAGTTGGTGTATCCAAGGCCAGCCGATTGCCAAACAGATTGCCATCACAACAACGGCTGTGGCCATCATTATGGACGTGCGTTTAATTTGTGTCAGCACGGCATCTTGTTGGTTATCTGCTAAGGCCATTGCCAGTTCGGGTTTAACCATATTTTGCCAGGTAAGCAATGCCACTCTAACGGGGCCAAATAAAACAAACCCTGCTGCAAGTGGAGCGTAAGCGCCTGGGCCATCATGCCAGGTGATGATCAAACTATGGGCTTGTGCTAGAAACAATGTGGTTAGTGCGCCTATCAACGCCCAGCGTGATTGCTCCCACACTGTGGCGTATTGACGTAAGTTCGCAGCAGTAAGCCAACGTTTTTTCGAACCATGCAAACGTAACCGTTCAACTAGCATTGCTATTAGATTGCCGGCCGCCAAGGCCAGTAGTATGTAACTTACCGGTATAGACGGTTGCGTGAAATGCAAGATAGCAATAATAGCGACCCCAGCCAGCACATAAAACATATCGCCAGTTGCTGTTACCAAGGGGCGTAGGCGGGAGTAGCCAAAACTTCGGCTATATTGACGCGCCGAGTAAACTGCTACAAATAGCGTAACCGCTATAGCTGTATCATTTGGAATGTCAGACAGCCATGCATAGGCAAGCCCTGCCACTACCAGTAAGCCAAATAGCAGTAGATTGAGCGTACTGAACATTGCCTCTTGGTGGACGCGTTCCTCTTCGTCTTTTATAACGGGCGTATAAACAGTGAGAGGTGTTGATATTAATGCGTTGTTGATGGCTGCGGCAAACAGGGCCAAAACAAACGCAAACGCGAACACACCGTAGTCGTATAAGGAAATTGTTCTTACTAGATATAAATTAAGTCCAAAGTGGAAACCACTGACCATAGCTTGTGCGCCGAGAGACAATGCATAGCGCGACGAAAATAGCTTGATGATCTTGTCAATCATTGTGGGCTTGGAGCTGTCGTGTCCATCCGTCGAAATTGGGCCGGATGAGGCCATCAGTGGCTAATCCGTTTTCCGGTGACTAGTAACTTGATGCCATTGAATGCAAGGATAGCGCCCAGCAGAATCGGTTCGACAAGGTATCTAAAGGCAAAACGTTTCGGGTTTTCAAATAAGCGAAAGCTCCATTCCAATCCCATCTGCCCCATCCAACGCGGCGGAGTTTTTACAGCGCCGGCCACATATTCCATACAGGCACCGCAGGTGAAAACAGCGGAGGCATTTAGCTGGTCTCGGTGAGCACTGACCCAAGCTTCTTGGCGAGGCGCGCCAAACCCTACCAACAGTAGATCAGTGCCATATTCATTGATTGTGTCGATCACATCCAGGCTTTGTTCAGATTGTGGGTCTTGGTTGAAGTAGCCATCGTGCCCTTGGATTTGAATTCCCGGCACTTGCTCTCTGATGATGTTCAGCGCTTGTTGTTGTATTTCTGATTGTTGTCCTAAATGAAATACCTTCCATCCATTTTGCTGAGCCTGTTTCATCATCGGCATTATAAAGTCTACATAAGTGATGCGATGCTCTCGAGCGAGTTTTGCGCCAAATAATTTGTAGAGCCAAATAACTGGCATGCCGTCAACCAATACAGTTTTGTCTTGATAAAACGCGCGTAGCGATGATGAGGTGAAGTAGCTGTAGAGCGAATGTAGGTTGTGATAGAAGACCGTACATGGTTCCTTATCAACAATGCTGGTGTTAATCAGGCTCAGGTATTCTTCAATTGTCCCGGGATGTGCAAAAAAGCCGAGTAAGAAGCGACTCTGCAACCCATTACTGGAGCTGTCCATGAAAGATCTCGGGTTGAGAACCGTTGGTTCAGAAGGTAACTAGTAGGGGTATTGTAGTCCAGCAGGAATCTGCTGGACGTAACTCTTTCACATAAAGGCCATCGTAAGTACGAACGCCTTCTTAAATTTGCAGGCCAGTACTAATAAGCGTTCTTGTGAGTCCAGCCTTTAAGTACTGTCATAAACAAGATTTTGATGTCTAACCAAAGGCTCCACGTTTTCACATAGTGACGGTCGTGTTCGATACGTTGAACCATGTCGCTAACATGGCGAGTTTCGCCGCGAAAACCATTGATTTGTGCCCAACCAGTAATACCTGGCTTGACAGCGTAGCGTGAGCTTAGTGCAGGGATGATGTATTTGAATTCTTCGTCAAGTTTAAGTGGGTGAGGACGTGGTCCTACTAATGACATCGAGCCCTGGATTACATTGAATAGCTGTGGTAGCTCATCGAGGCTAGTTCTACGTAAGAATGAGCCGACACGGGTGATACGAGGGTCGTCTTTTTCAGCCTGGCGGAATTCTTGACTGCCATCTTGATACATTGTGCGAAATTTGTACACTTTGATCACTTCGCGGTTTCGACCGCTTCGAGCTTGGCAGAACAAAGCTGGCCCTGTGCTGTCGAGCTTGATGATGAGTGAGATAAGCAGCATCACTGGGAAAATGATAAGTAACGCAATTGAGCCTAGAACGAAGTCTTCAAAGCGCTTTAGGGCCGCACTCATGCCAGATATTGGCTTAAGTGAGTTGTTATCAACTGCTGCAATCGAGGACCAGTGTCGCGATTTGACCGCAGTGTCATCGATCAAAGGTGAATTGGCAGGAGCTTTAGGCGCTGTGTTGCTCGTCTTGACGCTTTTTATTGTTTTGGCAGTAGCCACGTTAATCTCTTTTTTTTATTGGGTTGACAACATTTCGAGTAATTACCCGTCGTTCGGACCGTATTCTAACCCTCTGCAGGGCGATTGTATTTATTCCAGTGAGTAATGTCACCGGAGTTCACAGGTCATATAACCATATTGTGATTGTGGTCACATCAGTTCACAATTTGACACATTAGAGCTAGTCTAATTGCTCTCTGTAGTACGCATAGTGCCGAGGCGTTGGTGCTGTTGAGCCATTCATGATGCAGCCATTTACCCGAACACCAGAAAACGATAGTCGCTTGAGGGATTCTGTCAATTGAGGCTCTTTCACTTCGCCCTCCTTAACCACCATAATGGTGGATCCTGCATGTTTACCCAGCGCCGCGGCTGTAGCCACACTCAATACTGGCGGGGTGTCGATAATGGCGATATCAAACCGTGGTGCTACAACCTGCATAAAAGCACCGAATTCTTTGTCGCTAGGCATCTCTTGGCCCGCGGCGCCGCCCATAAAGCCTTTTGGAATGCAATATAGATTTGGTACTGATGTCGCTTTCACAGTCTCTTTTAACTCAGACTTGCCTCGAACCACTTCGGGTAGCCCAGGGCCCATCGGAATGCCGAAGGACTTATGAAGCTGGCCTCGTTGGTAATCAGCATCAATTAGTAGTACTCGCTTGCCTGATTGAGCCAGTAGCACCGCAAGGTTCATGCTAACGAATGATTTACCCATGCTAGGTAGCGGGCTGGTAATCATTAATACGTTGTTATCAGCATTGTCCATAACATCTTCAAGCATGGAACGTAGGCCACGTAGGTTTTCAACTGAGTAGTCCTCAGGCTTGCTTAGCGCCAATACATTGCTATTGGCTACATCGTTGTTTTGGGCACCTTCGCCACCAGAGCCACTACCACCTGGCAACATGCGGCGTGGATCAACAGTAATAGCGTTGCCTAGGCGTTTTTGAGCGGCGGATTTTGGAATGTTCATAAACACCGGTAATCCCGACGCACGCTCTAGCGATTCTTGATCTGAAATCACTGTAGTGAGTGCAGAACGAAGCGTTAAAAACAGCATGTAAAGGAATAAAGTTGCAAGCGTGCCGCCAACCATGGCCAGTAGTGAATTGGGTGAAATCGGCTTACGTGGCACAAGCGCTTTGTCAACAATCTCAACAGCACCGACATCACCGACCGCTTTAAGCCGGAGCTCGGCGAGTTGCTCGTAGCGTTCGGTGTAGATCTTTGACGCACTTGCTTCTTTTTGCTCGAGAACTCTAAGTTCGCGTTGCGTGTCAGGTGCGTTAACGATAGAGCCTTTGATCTGGCCAATCTTGCGTCGTACTACGCCGATTTCTTTGTCTAGACGTTTTGTGCTGGGATGAAGGTCCGTATAGCGTTCTGCCAGCTCGTCTCTTTCAGTTGTTAGTTCGTCAAGTTTTCGCTGTTGAACATCAAGGCGACCAATTGCAGATTTAACTTCTACATCGATATCAAAAGTCCCGCCCTTAACCCGAAACTGCGACAAAGCAGCCTGAGCATCGCGAAGTTCTTGTTCAAGTTTTGGCACTTCCGCTTCGAAAAATTCTAGCTCTTTGTCTACGCTACCTGATGAATAACCTGCCTTTACAGATTGATATTGACCAATAATGCTATTGGTTAAATCTGCTGTTTGAGTAGGATCACTACCTCGAACACGAATACCCAACATTTGCGAACGAGTATCGCCAGACTCGGTAAATAAGCGCGATCTTAAGCTTAGGATGGAATCTTCGAGTGAGTGACGAACCACAGAAAATTCGACACCTTCGGCAGCGTCAATACTGGTGACTTGAACTCGCATGGACGCCAATGGTGGCAATTCAACGACAATCATCTCGCCAATACGAGCGCTGTCAATAACATTTAGCCCCTGGTGTTGTATCGAGTATCGCGAATCGTCTAGTACCGTCAAGGTAAGAGCGGTATCTTCCCATTCACGTGGGACTTCTAACAAACCAAGCTCAACTGATGATGGTGTCCATGCGTAACTTTTTGCGAAGCTTAGGTTGGAGATCCAGCTGCCCAGTAATGGCATTCGTTGAGCCAAATCACCTAGCACAGGGATTTTTTTGGCGTCAGTGTCGATGCGCAAACTGTGTTGTTCAACCACCGGTTGAAGCACGCGTCGAGAGCTTATGATTCTGGACTCTTCTTTGAGTATCGAAGCGGGGTTCCAGTTTGGTCCGCTGTCTGAGTTATCGCCGTAGGGGCCACGTTCGTTATCAACTGAAATAAGCGCATTGGCTTCGTATTCAGGCGTGGTGCTGATCAGATAAAGCATTGCTAGGCCAAGGCCAAGCAAGAAAGTGAGTAGTAAGCCGAACTTATGGCGTAGCAACAGGCGCAAGTACTCTTTTGCGTCACTGGTTGCGGGGACAGTAGCGTAGCCTTGTAAAGCCGCGCCAGGCTGCATGTAATTGACTGTTTTCATTAGTTGATCGTCCGTCTGGTTAGCGGCGCAGGCAAAATTTAAATCGCAACGCAGTAGTATAGTGCGTTGGCCGGAGATTACTGAACCGACCGATTACCTGATTGTTGTTGCCGCAAAGCCTTTTGTTCTAATTATTATTATTGGGGCCAAGTATCCAACCGGTGTTAAGTGAGTCACATTGGCGTGATACTGAAACTGCCGCGATTGTATCAAGTAGTACGAGTTGATTTGTGACGTTGTATTAATAATTACTAGAAGAACGCTTCCATTTAGCCAAAATTGGACTTGAGTAGCATGAAGATACGTCGTTTCTTACGAGCCTTTCTCATTCGTGCAGGCTCGTTGATAATGATTTATGTCGCCGCTGTGTTTGGTGTAACCACAATTACGCCGCCGCCTGATGCCGTGGGCATAGTGAATCAAGAGCGCTCCGCAGATGAAGTCAGTTTTTTGGCTGATACCAGCTGGATTGATGGTTCGGGTAAGCGGCAGTTACAACAGCAAATATTTGATGAGGTTTTCTCTTTAATTAAGGAATCTCATCAATTCCTCCTCATCGATATGTTTTTGTTTAACGATTGGCAGGGGCCGGCTGCTGAGACACATCGCGCATTATCGAAAGAGCTTACAACAGCGGTTGTAGATCGTAAGCGACAAGATCCAAGCCTCCCCATCGTTTTTATTACAGACCCCGTAAATTCGATATACCGCGGGCTTGATTCAATTCATCTCACGGCATTACGCGAGGCCGGGGTATTGGTCGTCGAGAGCGATCTTACACAATTGCAAGATAGTAACCCACTGTATTCAGGTTTGTGGCGCGCATTGATCAAACCGTTTGGTAATGAAAAAGCGGACACGGTAAAAAACCCTTTGGGTGATGGCAGGGTGTCATTACGCAGTGTGTTAACTATGGCAAACTTTAAGGCGAACCACCGCAAGTTGATAATCGCCGGTCGCAAACAGGGTGGTAGTAAAGCCATTGTGATGTCCGCCAACCCACACGATGGTAGTAGTGCGCACCGAAATGTTGCTATGTCGTTTACTGGTAATGCCGTCGCTGATTTGCTCAATTCAGAGCTAGCGTTGCTAGCGCTTAGTTCGGAGTTCAACGAAAGCCAAGCGATTGAAAAAATGATTGTTCAATTAAAAGCGCTACAAGTGTTAGAACCGGATGTCAGCAATTTGGATAATGCTCGATTGCTTGTGCTAACTGAAAGCCGCATTAGAGATCAAATTATTGACATGCTTAGCAATGCAGGTGCCGGTGCCAACATTGATCTTCTGATGTTCTACTTGTCGGACAGAGGCATCATCAAAGCAATGAAAGCTGCTTCTAAACGCGGTGCGCGCTTACGCGTGATTCTAGACGTAAACAAAGACGCGTTTGGTCGAGAAAAGAATGGTGTGCCTAATCGTCCAGTCGCCGCTGAACTAACGGCGGCAGGCGTAGAGGTGAAGTGGTGCGCTACTCAAGGCGAGCAATGCCACGGCAAAATGTTGTTGTGGTCAAGTGTGGGTGCGCAAACTCGAGATGGTTTGCTACTGGGGTCGGGCAATTACACGCGGCGTAATCTAGCGGATTTTAACCTTGAGACTAACGTTATGTTAATCGCGCCAGCTCACCATAGGGCGATCTCTGACGCCAAACAGTATTTTAATGAGCAATGGGATGACGACACGCCCGGGCGAACCTACACATACAGCTATGAAGAATACTCTGATACAAGCCTAGGGCTCAATCTCGAGTATCGACTTCGAGAAGCAACTGGGTTTGGTACCTTTTGACGTTCACAGAGGTCTAATGGTCGTCAATATTAGTGCTGAGGAATGGCTCCAAGCTCCGTGTGCTGATAAAATTGGCGGATTGTTAACCGCTTAATTGAGACCAGCTTCATGCTTCTTAAAACCCCATACCTTCTTTTTCTCGGTGATGCTGCCGATCCATTGGCTGCAAAGGTTGCGCAAGGCGTTAAAGACTGGCGTCCTGAGCACTGTGTTGGCCAGATTCGTCTAGAAGGCTGTAACGCGGATATGGGTTTGTCTGACATGACAATAGAAGAAGCTGTCGCTGCGGGTGCAAAGACGCTGGTTGTGGGCGTTGCTAATCGCGGTGGGGTCATCAGCGAATCTTGGAATGCCGTATTTAAAGAAGCCGTATCATCGGGTATGGATATCGCCTCTGGCTTACATAACCTACTGCGTGACATCCCTGAATTGGTTGAGTTGGCGGACAAGCACAATCAACAATTGATTGACGTACGTGTGCCTCAGGTTGAGTATCCAATCGCTAGTGGAGAAAAACGCAAAGGCAAGCGAGTCTTGGCGGTGGGTACCGATTGTTCTGTTGGCAAGATGTACACAGCACTCGCGATGGAAAAAACCATGCTAGAGCGTGGTATGAAAGCATCCTTTCGTGCAACCGGCCAAACCGGTATTTTAATAACGGGCAACGGCGTTCCGCTTGACGCCGTTATCGCAGACTTTATGGCAGGATCTGTCGAGTACCTAACGCCCGACAACGATGCCGATCATTGGGATTTGATTGAAGGCCAAGGCAGTTTGTTCCACGCCTCATACTCAGGCGTAACGATGGCATTGATACATGGTGGCGCACCTGATGTGCTGATCCTATGTCATGAGCCGACGCGTAAAACTATGCGTGGTTTGCCTTCGTATACATTGCCATCGCTGGAAGAGCTTCGCGATCTGGCAATGACAATTGCGAAGGTTGTTAATCCAGAGGTACGCGTTGCAGGATTATCGATAAACACTGCGGCACTTTCAGAAGATGAAGCAGTTGCCTACCTAGCAAAGCTTGAGGCTGAAATGGGGCTGCCCGCAGTTGATCCATTCAGGCATGGGGCAGGTCGATTAGTTGATGCCCTGTGATTCAACTGGATATCAAGGCTGAGCAATTTAAGCTGGCCGAGGTCTTTACGATATCGCGCGGCTCTCGTACAGCGGCTGATGTTATTACTGTCACACTGACACGTGGCAGCCATAAAGGGCGGGGTGAATCAGTGCCCTACGCTCGTTATGGCGAAACGATGGAAAGTGTTTCTGATCAAATCATGTCGGTATCCGACGCGCTGGCAGCCGATATCACCACGGCAGAACTCCAAGCTTTACTTCCCGGTGGTGCTGCGCGCAACGCAGTGGATTGTGCTCTCTGGGATCTGACAGCTAAGGAATCTGGCAAAGCGGTTTGGCAGCTTGCTGGATTAACTGAACCTGAAACAGTAGTATCGGCGTATACATTGTCCTTAGCCGAGCCCGATGCGATGCGTGCGTCTGCTGCCAAGCATGCTGACAAACCACTATTAAAAATTAAACTTGGTGGTGCAGATGACATGCCGCGTTTACTGGCAGTACGCGAAGGTGCGCCCGATAGCCAGCTCATAGTGGATGCTAATGAAGGGTGGAGTGCTGAGGATTATGCGCGCCTTGCTCCGGTAATGTTGGAGCTAGGTGTAACCTTGGTCGAGCAGCCGCTCGCTGCAGGTGATGATGAAGCACTACTCACGCTTGATCGTCCATTGCCTATATGCGCGGACGAGTCTTGTCACGGTGCTGACTCTTTGCCTGGCTTAAAAGGCAAGTACGATTTTATTAATATCAAGCTAGATAAAACGGGTGGCCTTACTGAAGCTATCGCGCTGCAAAATGCTGCCATCGAGGCCGGCTTTCGAATTATGGTGGGTTGCATGGTGGGTTCATCCTTGGCAATGGCGCCAGCGGTGTTGCTTGCACAGCGTGCCGAGGTAGTCGATTTAGACGGCCCATTGTTATTAGCTGAAGACCGCGCGCAGCCGATTCAATTTGAAGGTGCGGTGATGTCACCGTCTTCAGCGGCACTTTGGGGATAAGCGATGCTTCTGAACCATGTCAATATTCGTTGTAATGATGCAGATGCGATGGCTGATTTTTTAGAGCGCCTGGGGTGTGTTTACCGAGGCGAACGCCCGGCGTTTAAAAGCTACGGCCACTGGCTTTATGATGACAGTGGTAATCCGGTGGTGCATCTGACTCAAAAAGATCACGCTGCTCAGCAAGGTAGCATTGATCATGTCGCATTCAGCCTTACCGATGTCGACTCGTTTAGATCGCGTCTTAAAGAACAGGGCTTATCTTTTGCTGAAAAGCGAAATGAGGTAGCTCGAGTTATTCAAATAAAGCTTATGGCGCCGGAGCAAGTTCAACTGGAATTTCAGTTTCCAGATCGTTAGTAGCGTCTTCAAATCAATCACCCCAGCACGCTAGTTATTGCTCACAGCATATAGTCTTCGGAGCGACTTTCGTTTTAAGCTATAGTGTTAATCATGAGCAAATCAATCGTTGTATTAGGTGGAGGTGCCGGAGGTCTTGAGCTAGTGGTAAAGCTTGCCAAGAGGTACAGGCGCGATTCGACCATCCATATTGTGTTGATTGACAGCCAGCCCTCCCATATCTGGAAACCGTTACTGCATGAAGTCGCAACTGGCTCATTAAATAGTAACGTTGATGAAATTAGCTACTTATCGTTGGCTAGAAAATACCGTTTTCGATTTGTGCTCGGGCGATGCGATCGGGTCGATAAGAACGCAAAATTGGTGCACCTTGAACAAACCTTGGATGATCGCGGCCAAGAGTTATTTCCAGCTCGTACGCAAGCATTCGATAAGCTGGTCATAGCTGTGGGTAGTATGAGTAACGATTTTGGCACGCCTGGGATACAGCAACACTGCTTAATGCTGGATTCGCGGCAAGAGGCCGATCGATTTCATCGTCGCTTTGTTGATCAGCTTCATCGAGTTAGCCAATCTGGGAACTTACAAGTGGTTATTGTCGGCGGTGGTGCAACCGGTGTTGAGCTGGCTGCAGATCTCTATAACGTGGCGCGGCAGCTTCCTGAATATGGATTTTCTGAAAACACGGAACAAAAAATAAACGTTGTAGTAGTAGAAGCCGGTGATCGCTTGCTGGCGCAGCTACCGGATCGTGTGGGCGATTCAGTGGCTAAGGAGCTAAAGGCATTAGGCGTTGATGTGAGGCTTAATACTCGCATAGAGCAGGCGACAGATACTTCAGTTATTACTGCCTCTGGTGAAGCCCTTAGCTCGCACATTAGTGTGTGGGCAGCAGGTATTAAAGCTCCAGTTTGGTTAGCCAACAGTGAATTTGATGTTGATGCCATCGGTAGAGTGATCGTTACCGATCATCTAGCAGTCCCTGGGGAGAGTGATATTTATGCACTGGGTGACTGTTGTGCTTGCCCGATGCACGACGGTGGTGTGGTTCCACCGCGAGCGCAATCGGCGCATCAAATGGCTTCATATCTGTATTCTAAGTTTAAAGTGAATGAGGCGGCCGACGAAGGAGACGCATTTGTTTACCAAGATCTTGGTAGCTTAATTAGCTTGAGTGAGTTTTCAACAGTGGGCAATCTGATGGGCAATTTGATGAAAGGCAGTGTGTTTATAGAGGGTTGGCTGGCGAGACGGTTTTATCTGGCTTTGTATCGTATGCATCAAGCGGCGGTGCTGGGTTATTGGAAAACCTTGCTCACAATGATTGGGGATGTGTTGTATCGCACCACCCACGCGAAATTGAAATTACACTAATCGGCCACAGCGACCAAGCACAAAGTGCTTCTATCGGGCAGACGCGTCAGAAAAAAGGGAGCGCAATAGTTGCGCTCCCTTGGGTATTACATCAACCTGAGGTTGATCCCAGATCAAGTTGGGATGACGGGCCCCAAGTTGACGTTAGGCTGGAATGACTAGATGCTAAGCGTCAGGCTTATTGTTACGGCCTACGATTTTTGAATCCACTTGCTCGCCGAGTTTTTCGACGCCTATTTTAACTTTGTCTTTAATTTTGCCGAACATTTCGCTGTCATCTAGCTTGGTTTTAACCTTGCTGTGGATGTCAGCTGTTTTATCTTTTAACTGGCCAGCCATATCGCTATTACGAGCTGCTGCCAGTTTTTCGCCTAACATCTCACCAGTCTGTGCAGTCTTTTGTTTTACGCCATCGGCTGCGCTTTGAAATTTTTCGGCTTTAGTGTCACCGCTGAGTTTGTCAAGTCCACCACTCACTCCGCTACTGATAGAGCTGCCGATCCCGCTGACTGCGCCGCCAACTTTCCCAGCAGCATCGCTGGCGCTACTGCCTGTTCCAGTAGAGTTACTAAAAGAGCCAAATAATCCTGGGTCTTTGGCGACCTCTTCATCATGGCTATGAGCATCGACCCATTGTTTTTCGTTCAATGCGTTCATGAACAGCCATGCGATGATGCCGATTAAAATTAAGGATACAAGCCACGACATTTGAGCCTCCAACATTTAAAATAAAAAGTAACGATTAAGGTTTGGTTCTGGGTTTGGTAAAGCGAACCAAGTCTGCTTAGTCAGGTAATGAGTCAATGATAACCTTTAGCGGATGACGCTCCAACCTAAATTGTCAACAATTGATTCCATCATCGGTCAATTATCGATCAGTCGTGCTTTGATCTGAGCACTTTAGGCCTGCATAAGTGTTATGCATGGCCAATCAGTATGCCGGCGGCAAACACTAGTGATCCTCCGAGCAGCACTTGAAACATTGCGCGTGGCCAAGGCGTTTCAAGGTAATGATTTTGAATCCACGTAATTAACCACAATTCTATAAAAACGACCGCAATAGCCACCACTGTGGCAGTGTAAAAATCGGTGATTAAATAGGGCAAGGTATGACCCAATCCGCCGATGGTTGTCATGATGCCGGAGGATAGGCCGCGTTTTATTGGCGAGCCCCTGCCAGTTAGTACGCCATCATCGTGCGCAGCCTCCGTAAATCCCATCGAAATACCGGCACCCACAGAAGCTGACAAACCCACCAAAAATGTCTCCCAGGTTCGACCCGTTGCAAATGCTGCTGCAAAGATAGGTGCAAGAGTTGATATCGACCCATCCATAAGACCAGCCAAGCCAGGTTGGATATAAGTGAGTAAAAACTGCCGTCGTTCAGTTTCGGCTTCTTCCTCGATAACCGAATCGGGTGTGAGTTCTTTGCTTAGTTTCTCTGCCAGTGCCTCGTGATGTGCCTCGGCAATAGCTAAATCGCCTAGTAGCTTGCGGGTGTCTGCATCCGTGCTGCGGCTAGCGGCTGCACGGTAGAAGCGCTCTGCCTGTTTTTCCATTTCCGTTGCCTGCTCTCGAGTCTTTTCTAAAGAGAGGGGACGGATGAGCCAATCTGCTTTGCGTTCGTAGTAACCACGCACATGCTCGCGCCTCAGCAGCGGGATATGATCGCCAAATCGCTCTTTGTGCTTGTCGATTAAGAGATTACGGTGCTTGTTCTCCTCATCCGCCATTTCGTCGAAAACGCGGGCGCTGCCGGGGAAGTCGGCACGTAGGCCGTCTGCATAGGCTTTGTAGATGCGTGCATCATCCTCTTCGGAAGATATTGCCAGCGCTAATATCTCTTGTTCCGACAAGCTATCAAAGGCGCGTCGGGTTGAAGGCATAAATCGGCCAATCATGTTCATTTCCAAGGCAGCTCCAGACCCGCTATCATAGCAAGCTGGTCCCAACAGATAAGCTCTGCGTTTTTATGCAGTCATTCACTCAGTCGTTGCTTGAAGCTGTTCGCCTAGTCGCGGCCTTTGATGGCGACCTGCGCGAAATTATATTGTTGTCACTTCAAGTCAGTGGCATGGCCTTAGCCATTGCCGCGCTGATCGGATTGCCGCTAGGCGCGTTCCTCGCCATGAGCCAGTTTCGTTTCCGGCAGGCCATCCTAACAGTTGTAACTGCATTGATGGGCTTGCCTCCGGTCGTGGTTGGCTTGGTCGTGTATTTATTGTTGTCAAACAATGGTGCGCTCGGACCACTGCAGCTGCTTTACACACCCACCGCGATGGTGATCGCTCAAACAATATTGATCATTCCGATTATTACTGCGCTTACCGCACAAACTATTGAGCAATTGCATCACGAATATCAGGATCAACTTAGCCTGTTTGGTTTGTCCAGAAGTGGACGTATTAAAACGTTGTTGTGGGAAGGTCGATTTGATCTAGCCACAGCGTTACTTGCAGGCTTTGGGCGATCTATTGCTGAAGTGGGTGCTGTGATTATTGTTGGTGGCAACATTAACCATGTCACTCGAGTGATGACAACCACTATTGCCTTAGAGACATCCAAAGGCAATCTATCATTGGCCTTAGGCTTAGGTTTGATCTTAATTGCAATTTCACTCACCGTTAACGCCATGCTGATGATGTTGCGTAACTATGCAAAGCAAGCAGCTAATGAGCAGTAGTGCCGGCAATTTCGCGTCAGTGCCCACAGTGTTGCCCATCGAGGCAAGCCAGCTGCGGATAAAGCGCGCTGATCGCTTATTGCTGTCTGTTGATCAGTTTAGTGTGACGGGCGGTTGCACAGCCATCATTGGCCCTAATGGCGCTGGCAAATCGTTGCTTATAAAAACGCTTGCAGGCTTGCAAACGGTAGATTCTGGAGCGGTATTGTGGGCAGGGCTGGCCCCTCAGCGTGTTGACAGACGACGAGTAGGATTACTGCTGCAAAGGCCAGTACTGTTACGGCGTTCTGCGTTGGCCAATATCGTATATGCCTTGCGTGCTGCAGGTGTGCAAGCTGCTCAAGCAAAAGAGCAAGCCGTAGCTGCATTGACGCAAGCTGGATTGGATGCCTTGGCAGCATCGCCTGCAAAGGTGCTATCCGGTGGAGAGCAGCAGCGATTGGCGTTGGCCCGCGCTCTGGCTTTGTCTCCAGAGGTTCTGTTTTTAGATGAGCCGACAGCTAGTGTTGATCCCGTCTCCACACAATCAATCGAACAAATGCTTAGAACAGCAACTGAAAGTGGCTGTACTACTGTGCTTGTTAGTCATGACTTAGGACAGGTTCGACGATTAGCACAGCATGTGATCCTGATGGTCAAAGGCGGTATAGTGGAACACAGCCCGGTGGGCCGCTTCTTTGATCAGCCCGAGAGCGCAGAGGGCCGGGCTTATTTAGCTGGCGATCTTCTATTGTAGTGACTGTTGTAATCGACTATTGTGACTATTGTAGTGGTTTGCGTTGTTCTGATATTGTTCAACCGAATACTAATAAACAAGCTGATCAATATCCATGTGCTTTGTAGCTGCATGAGTGATCAACAAATGATAGGTGTAGTGAAACATGGCCGGTGAATTTGGCACACAATTTATGCCCGAGATGACAATCGCTTATTCTGCGGATAACGTTTGGAGCGACGTAGAGCGGGTGGCAAGCGATAGCATTAGTGTGCATCCAGGTGCGCATGTGTTGCATTATGCCAGCACTTGTTTTGAAGGACTAAAAGCCTTTCGACATGAAGATGGTTCAGTGCAAATTTTTAGGCTTGATCAAAATCTTGCGCGCTTTGCACAAAGCTGTGCGTTGCTGTACCTACCTGAAATCGATCAAAAAATGACATCAGCGATGATCACCGACATCGTCGCATACTACAAAGATGACGTACCCGAACCGCCTGCATCGATGTATATACGGCCAACGCATTTTGGTACTGAGCCCGCAATTGGTAAAGCAGCTGCCCCCAGTGCTACCTCCACCCAATTTATTTTACTTTCCCCGGTAGGAGATTACTTTACCGGTGGTGAGGCTACTCTGCGTTTATTACTAGACAGCGATGGCATGCGTTGTGGTTTGGATCACGGCCGAGTAAAAGGTGGTGGTAATTATGCCAGTGCACTTAAGCATATTATGGTGGCTAAAAAAGAGTATGCCGCTGATCAAGTTTTATTTTGCCCGAATGGCGATGTACAAGAAACTGGCGCAGCAAACTTTATCTTGTTTGATAACAACGAAGTCATCACTAAAGCATTGGATGATTCGTTCTTGCATGGTGTCACTCGACAATCAATATTAACGCTAGCTGCTGATAGAGGTATGACAGTATCTGAACGTGATATCAGCGTAGAAGAGTTGCTCGATAGAGCCAGCCATAAAGGCTGTGAAGCGGGTTTGTCGGGCACGGCCGCAGTACTCACCTCAGTTGGGACATTTATCCACGACGGTAAAGAGTATCAGGTTGGTGATGGCCAGCCGGGGCCGGTGATTCGAGAGTTGCGTAGCCAGCTAAATGATATTCAATGGGGACGTGCCGAAGATACACGCGGTTGGTTAACGCGAGTATAGCGCTCGTGCAGATGGCTCGATAGGGCGTTTATAAATGGCTAAGCTCCAGCAACATATTGAACAAGCCGAGCTACTGCTCGTAGGTGGTGGTCCGGTGATGTGGTTGCTACTTGGTTTGGCATTGATTGCCTTCATTATGATTATTGCCAAGTGGTGGCAGTTTGCCTACCTAGGAATTAACCGTGTTGATTTTGTTAAGTCAGCTTTGGGTCATTGGCGTAAAGGCAATATAATGCCCGCAATTAATGCCTTGAGTAATCATCAAAAGCGACCAGCGGCTCAAGTTGTCGAGGCAGCGATGTCGGGGTTAATGAGTCAGCAACCAGCAGACATGGTTAAGGAAGAAGTCACCAGAGTGGCAAAGTTGCAAATCGAACGATTACGCTCATGGTTAAAACCACTCGAGCTGATTGCTAAAATTAGCCCACCGATTGGCTTGCTGGGCACGGTGCTTGGAGTGATGGTAGCGTTTAAGGAGCTAGAGCAAGCGAGTGACCAAATTAATCTGTCGTTACTCTCAGGTGGTATATGGCAGGCCTTGCTCACTACCGCCGTTGGTTTAATGATTGCCGTACCAGTTTTTTTAGCCCATCAGTGGTTAGAAAGGAGAATAGAGCGTTCTGCGAACATGATGCAGGATTCAGCCACTCAAGTGTTTACGTCTGGCCCAGTATCAACAGCTGATTGGCTTTCTGAGTAGTAAAGTAACTCAGGTGGAATTCTACCAACGCAAAACATCAACCGGGATTGGTTTCATACCATTAGTCGACGTTGTGTTTATCTTGTTGTTGCTCTTTATTGTGGCGTTCAAATTTAGCAGTTGGGAGTTAGTGTCGGTAAAAGACATGGGTGCTCTCAAGCCGACGCCTACTGAGCCTGAGCTAGATCTACAACCCGAGGCTGAGCTAGAGCCTAAGCTAGATCCACAATCTGAACCTGAACTTATGGTGGAGGCCACACCGGCTTCGGTCGCCGAACCTTTGAGCAATGCAGTTGCAGCTACTGCCAAAGTCTCAGAAGAGAAGTACGTTTCCTCAATAATTGAGCACTTTAACAAGTCGCTTATTTATCCGCAGATTGCTAAGAGCCGTAACTGGCAGGGTGAGGTTTTGCTTAGCATTAAAGTGGGTAAGAATGGAGGGTTAAGGCTCGTTAGGGTGGACAAAACCAGTGGCCATGCCTTGCTGGATCAAGCAGCTGTGGATGCCGTGAGAAAAGCGACACCTCTGCCAGCGCCTCACGCTGTGTATACGGATTTTGTTGTGCCTATTGTATTCGCTTTGCCATAAGGCTCTCACTGTTAACTGCTGTATTGCAGTACAATGCAGCCTCTGGTCTCCCCATGTTAGTTAGTAGATAAACTATGAATCCTATTAGTCGTCTTGTTCTGCCAATATTAGCGATGGCGGCGGTTATTTTGGTATCCAATATACTGGTTAGTATCCCGATCAACGATTGGTTAACCTGGGGCGCGATAACCTTCCCGTTTGCGTTTTTGGTTACCGATTTAACTAACCGGTTTTATGGTGCTAACTCAGCTCGAATTGTGGTGTTGGTTGGTTTCGCGGTCGGTGTAGTAGCGTCATTTATTCTTGCGGAGCCGCGTATAGCACTTGCCTCGGGTACAGCGTTCTTTGTTGCGCAAATGTTAGATGTCACTATATTCGACAAACTGCGTTCAGGTCAGTGGTGGAAAGCACCCGCTATTTCTTCAGGGCTAAGTAGCATTGTGGATACAGTATTGTTTTTCTCGTTGGCATTTGCGGCAACTGGTTTGCCTTGGATGACATGGGCAGCCGGCGATTTAGCCGCCAAGTGGTTTGTCGCAATATTGGCTTTGGTCCCTTATCGAATCTTTCTAAGTCGCAAGATTGCCGCGCTGCCTTAGCTTGCGAATCTTAGAGGTTGCTCCAACAGAGGCTCTATGAAAAGCAGTAGTCATCAGGTGCTCACAGTGCTCGATAACTGGTTAAGTGATGGACACACTGCCGATCTTGTCACTGTGGTATCAACCTTTGGTTCATCTCCACGTCCAGTGGGTTCAATCGCGGCTGTGAGAGATGACGGAAAGCTCGTGGGTTCTGTATCCGGCGGTTGTGTTGAGCAAAATTTAGTAGAACACTTTTCTCGTACAACAAAGCAAAAGCAAGCTGTATTTCAGATAGAGGACAAATCCGCTCGTCAGTTTGGATTGCCCTGTGGCGGTAAGCTAGAGTTGTTGTTTGAACGAATCGATACTGGTTCGCAAATACAGCCGGTGCTCGAATTACTGGAAGAGCGCCAGTTAGTTAAGCGCATTGTTAATGTAGAGAGCGGGCAGCCAGCGTTAATAAGCAAGGCAACTGACTGCGTGTTTAGTTACGATGGTAAGAGTATGACGCAGGTGTTTGGCCCAGTTTGGCGAATGTTGTTAGTGGGCGCTGGTGAGTTGTCCTATTACACAGCGCAGTTTGCTCAAGCGCTTGATTTTGATGTTCGTGTAGTTGATCCACGGGCAAAAATTCGGAAATCATGGCATCTGGATTCAATCACAGTGGACGATCTACTCCCAGATGATGCTGTAAGTCTGTATGCAAATGACGAACGCTCTGCAGTGATGGCCTTGTCCCATGATGCTGAGTTGGATGACCTGGCGTTGCAAGAAGCGCTGCCTAGCTCTGCGTTTTACATAGGCGCATTAGGGTCACGCAGTAATAATAAAAAGCGACTTACTCGTTTGGCTAATTTTGGTATAAGCGATGAAGACCTAGCACGTTTACATGGCCCCATTGGCTTACCAATTAATAGCCGAACGTCTGCGGAGATCGCTATATCGATAGTGGCTCAAGTGATTGCCGAACGAGCAAAGGTGACCAATGGCTAGATCTGTAAGTTGGGTAGTCCGCTCATTTAGTGGTTTAACTAAGTGCGAGCTATATGCAATGCTTCAGCTGCGTGTGGCTGTATTCGTGGTTGAGCAAAAGTGTGCTTACAACGAGATAGATGGCCAAGACCACCTCGATAGTACTGTGCACTACTTAGGTTATGACGATTCAGAGCTTAGTTGCTACGCGCGCAAACTTGCACCCGTTGAAAATTCTGGCACTGTGCGTATTGGTAGAGTAGTAGTCGCCCATAACCATCGAGGCTCGGGCTTAGCCACTGCTCTTTTGCAAAAAATGATAGCCGACATTGTTAGCGAAAACCCGCACCAAGCAATAGAGCTTAGTGCGCAAACTGAAGCGCTGAAGTTATATCAACAGTTGGGGTTTGTCGAAACATCGGATATGTATCTCGAAGATGACATACCTCATATCGATATGCTACTAGCGGCCAAAGCCTAAATCGTTATTGCCTAAGATAAGCCAATCTTTTTTCGGTTCTCTTCATCACGTAGGGATAAATCTTTACCTCTAAAATCTAAGGCCTCGTCAGAACACAGCCACATAATCGCTTTCGCTGCCCAGTCGGCAGGTATGTGATCACTAGCCGATAGTTTGCTTACCGGGTTGATGCCTGATTGTTTTATGGCAACCTGCATATCTGTTGCCACGGTGCCTGGACTTAAGCCTAATACGTTGATGCCCTGATCTCGGTATTCTTTGTCGGTGCAGCGAGTAATGGAAAGTGCCGCAGCTTTGCTAGCGCAGTAGTGGCTCCATCCTTCTAGTGCTCCGCTGGCGGCACCCGAACTAATATTGATTATGGTGCCGTGCTTGTTGGGTAGCATGTGTTGTAATGCCGCGTGCGTACCGTAGTAAACGCCTTTTGTGTTCACGTCGATAACGTGGCTCCACTGGCTTGGGTCTGAATCGTGGATTGATTTTATCGGTTCTATGAGGCCCGCATTGTTGATTAACACATCTAATTTGCCAAATTGTTTGATCGCCGTTTCGACAGCATTGTTTACATTTGCATAGATGCTGACGTCGCAAGTTACGCCGATTACTTTACTACCCGAAGGGTCGAGTTCTTGTGCCAATGCGGCTATTTCGTTCGGGCTGCGTGCGGCAAGAATGAGGTTTGCACCATTTTTAAAGAGCAATCGTGCCGTGGCTGCACCTATCCCGCGACTTGCGCCAGTTATCAATACTGTTTTGTTTTCCATGATGTTATGCCTGTGTTTAGTCATTTGCTGCGGTATTAAGACCGTACAATGGCCCCAATAGTTGAACAATGATTGCAGAGGAGTTAAGTTACTGATATAGAGAGTATACTTTGCAGTATCGTATATCGTGTTCAACAAGCCGCTATCGAGTGGCTAGCGAGAAATTTTGATGATGTCGCAGCGGATGTATCTGTTGATGAGTTGCTTGATACCCTTGTGCGTATCCTGCTCTCCTGATCATAACACCGAAGATTCCTCAAATCTAACTCTACAACCGCCCGCTGCTATTTTAGCAGCCCGAATGGTTGATCCCAACCAACTGAGTGTTGTTGTGACGGTCGATGGTGAATCGGTTGATATGTCGCCGGTTGGAGATGGCAATTTCTCTGGCTCAATCGATCTGTCCCCAGATCGGCCCCACAACGTGGAAGTAAGATGGAACGAAAATTTCAACCCTGATGCAAATCCCCAAGGTCTTTTACTCGCTCGCGCTGCAAAGTCAGTCTCTGTAACAGCAGGCGACACCAACGCTACAATTTCGATCAGAAGCAGCGAATTTAATACGTCTTCATGGGATCAGGATTCAGACGGACGCTCGAATTTAGCCGAGCGCAGGGAAGGATCAGATCCAAATGACCCCCTTAGCCCTGAAGCGCCGCCCATGCTGGTAGCAGTAGAGGTTCAAGTAAACATACCTAATTCGTTTCAGGCAGGCTCAGTCAATACTGATGGTTTGACCATGGTGGCGCTTGTTAATAGTCAATCAGTGGCGCTGACCAGGTCGGGGCTTATATGGACGGGAGGCCTTAATTTAATTGAAAATAGCGATGCCTTTATCGATGTAACATTGTTTCGAGAAGTAGAACAAAACTTACGAATCGGCGTGGTTCGAAAGTCAGTAAACATCGGTGCTGGTGGTCTGACCGTTATTGCTGACACAGACTTTGATTTCCAATTTGACGATGATAATGATGGCTTAACCAACTTAGAGGAAATTCTGAATGGATTCGATCCACTGAATTCAGAAAGCCCTGTAGTTGATCCATGTGTGCCGAGTACGTTCGTGGCTGGGTGCAACAATGATACGGACGGTGACGGAATTAGTGATTTTATTGAAACAGAAGACGCTGATGAAGATGGCGATATGATTCCAGATTTTCAAGAATCTAACATCATCGATATTGATCAAGATCTTTTGACGCAGTACGAAGATATTGATGACACGGAGCCATGTATTCCGAATGATCAGGCCTTGGCTTGCTTAAACCAGTGATTTAAACGCTTTGTTAATTCTTGGCGACACAGAAGCCGGTTTTGAGTAGATTTAACAATTGAGCGAGCTAACAAGCGTTTTAACTTGTTAATTACCATCTTTTTTCGTTGAATTTGAGTCCAGCAGGCCATAAGCTTTAACTGCACCCTTTTAGCGAGTTATAAATGATCGACAAGAAAAAACGCGACACCCTTAAAATTATCAGTACTGCCACTGCTTTGGCAGCAGCGCCATCGTTACTTAATGCCAAATCGTTTGCCGCCGATGTGGATGCAAAATCAGTAGGCTTAGCGAACAACCTGACAGGCGATTTAGCTAATATCGATATCAAGGTTCGAGTTAGTGTCACTAGTAATGATCTGGAGTTGCTTATTAGCAATACAGGCGCTCAAGCCACTAATATCACTCAGCTTACCCCTTCGCATTTACAAACTGCCCGTGGCTACTTTGATATGCAGGGGATTTTAAATGACGGCCCAATAAGCTTGAGCCCAGGCGAAAGCGTAACCGTGCCGCATACTAGGCAAGCCGATAATATCTTATCTAGTACCGCAAATACCTTGATTAAAGATCTCCAGGATCGCGTTAGCATTATCACTGATAACGATGCTTTCGCTGCAGTGAATGTATCTAGAATGCCTTATTTTGTGTAGGTACAATCGCGCTTGATAGACTAAAAACAGCCGCTTTATGTGGCTGTTTTTTTGCCTGATATTTCTAAAGACTGAATCTGTTGCCGGCTACCCAGATTGCAACAATGTGGTCATCTTTAATTTCAAGCCAATTAGTTTGAGTGCCAACAGCGATAGTGCCAAGGGTCTCTTCGTTTATCCATCTTGACGGGCGAGTACTGGTAATCATCGCGATAGCTGCCCAGTCTAAACCCCAGCTGCGTAATACTTCAATGGATTTCAGTTGAGTAAGGCAGCTGCCGGCTAATGTGCCGTCAGCTAAGCTAACACGATTATCTTTTTTGTGTACCTGTAAGGTTCCTAGTTGGAAACTACCATCAGGCATGCCGGCAGCGGCGGTAGCATCAGTTACGCTGTATAGATTTGGAATTGCTCTATAAGCTGCATCAAACGCTGCACGCTCTACGTGCACACCATCAGTAATTATCTCGGCGTAGTCCGCATAGGCTAGTGCTGCAGTGGCAGCACCTGCGTCGCGGTGCGATACCTTGCTCATCGCGTTGTATGTATGCGTAACGCCACAGCCATTTTGTAGCGCTTGCTGTGCTTGCATCCATGTGCAATTGGTGTGGCCGATTTGTGCCTTAACATTATATCGTTGCAGTAGCTTACGCAGTTGATCATCTGTATCGACCTCGGGTGCGTATGTCATGACTTTTATTATGCCGGTGGCTAACCATGCTTCAACCATGGGCAAATCAGGTTTTGCCGTGTATGGAGGCTGTGCGCCCAGCATCGAAGGGCTAATAAATGGCCCCTCCAAATGTACTCCTAATAGTTGTGCAGCATCTTCATCGGGTGTTGCCATAACGGCAGCAACTGATTTAATGAATTCAGTGGTGTGTTCAAAAGTTGCGGTAACCGATGTTGCAAGCAATGCGCCCGTGCCGCCTTTTAATGCCGCCTTTAACATGCCACGTACCGCGTGCTCACCTTGCATGCAATCGTGGCCACCAAAGCCGTGGATGTGCAGGTCGACTGGAGCGGGTAGGTATTTAGTTGTGTTTGGTATGGATGATTGGGTCGGTGTTAGTGACTGAACTGTTTTATCAAAAATGCATATTGCATCGGTCCAGCCTGATTGGCTCCACCATGTACCTGTGAGTTGTTGCTGATTCATGATTGTGTTCGCAAGCTAACGATGAAGCTCGTGCGAAAAATCCCAACGATCCGGGTTAAACCAACATTGCGAGTATTCTACCGGTACGTTGTCTGCTGCATAGCCCTGACGCGTCACTAACATTAATGGCGATCCAGCTTTGAGTTTAAGTTTCTTTGATTGCGAAGCAGTTGCAAGTACGGGCTTGTAACTTTGTTTGCCTCTAACGGGTATTCGATTTTTGCTTCGCATGGCTTTGTAAAGGCTGTTGTTAGGCCACGGCCAATCGAAACCATCTGACGCTAAAAAAGTTGCGTGTTCAATTAAGAGTGGTTCGTCATCTCCGGTTCGAATGCGTTTCACCCGAACGACGCGTGTATCCTCGCTTTGGCAAAAATGGGTATTTTCATGTTTGTTTATGTATCCTTCGCGTTTACTAATTATTATAGAACCCGGGGCCCACCCTCTATCAAGGCAATACTCACTGAAACTAGTAATGCGGCTTAGTGGCAAGCTGATGGGTGGGCATACGACGTAGCCTGAGCCTTGTTTAGAGCTAAGTAGCGAATCTTGTACTAATTCTTTTAGTGCACTGCGTATGGTTACCCTAGATACCCCATAATATTTCATTAAAGAGCGTTCGGTAGGGATGGCCGAACCGCTTTGCAGTATGCCTTCCATGATTTGATCGCGCAGTTCGTTGGCGATTTGAAGATACTTTGGGCCCATTACTTTAAGCCAGTCTCAGCTTGCCTTGCATAGAGATGCAATCCGTGTAAGGCTGCTTCGGTAGGGGCGATAGATATATCGCGTTTGAGTAAAGCTTCTAAGTAGGGTTGGTAAGACTTAGCTAATCCACCAGCAACACAGGTAGTTATACCGCTGCTGGATTCGGCGATTAGATTTTGAAAGTGTTGCGTGCCTTCGGTGATGATATCTCTGGCGCTTTTATCGCGTGGCGCAGTTTCAAAAACAATCGGCGCTAGTTGAGCCAGCTGTTTTGGATCTTTGCTGGTGGAAAATTTTAATATTCCTTGAATAGTTGGTTCAATGATGTCAACTAAACCTTCAATTAGAGGAGGTGTTTTTGAAAAATCACTCTTTGTATCGTACCATTGTGCGAGTCGATTAACAGCTCGAAGGCCGACCCAAGCACCACTGCCTTCATCGCCAGCAGGAAAACCCCAGCCACCTTGCATTGAGTGTTGGCCATTGCTGTCCAAATAGTTTAATACACTGCCGGTGCCTATTGATAAGCATGCGTAGGGGGTTTCGCCTTGTGCGCAGCCTAGCAATTGCGCATACCCATCGTTGATAATATGGCATGTTGTAGTGTTTGATAGTTTTTGTAAGAACTGCTCTTTTTCATCTATCTGATGGGAGCCTGCCAGACCGCACCAAATAGTCTCAGGGTGCCATCCTGCAGGCTTACCCAGACTAACAGCTAGAGAGGCTAATCCGTTTGTAATAGATTTATAAACTTGGTCGGCACCTAGCGTTAAATTAGCGGGTGTACTGATTACCTGCGCGACTAATTTCCCGGATTCATTTACTGCAGCTAGTCTGCAGCCGGTTCCCCCACCATCAACAACTACTGTACAACTCATGCCATCGTGCGCTCTAAAATAGGTGTTAAATTGGTATTGTGTCTTGACACTGCAGGGAATAATATCGTAAATAGCTACTCAACGTTTATTTTGGAGCCACAAATGAAACAACCAATTTTACGGACTGCATTGTTTGCGGCTGTATTCAGTGCCGCCGCGGCAAGCTGGGCGGATACAACGGTACTTACCATTGAAAGCTGGCGATCTGATGACCAGGCCATTTGGGATGAAAAGATAATCCCAGTGTTTGAAAAGCAATATCCTGATATCGATGTTCAATTCAAACCGACAACCCCCACAGAATATAACGCAGCATTAAACGCTCGCCTCGCTGGCGGTACGGCTGGCGACATCATCACTTGCAGACCCTTTGATAATGCCTTAGCCATGTATGAAGCCGGCAATCTAGCGGATATCAAATCTTTAGAGGGACTAGCCAATTTCTCTGATGTTGCTAAAGCAGCTTGGTCTACCGATAATTCTGATGCGACTTTCTGCGTGCCTATGGCATCCGTTATCCATGGCTTTATGTACAACAAAGATGCTTTTAAAGAGTTAGGTTTAACAGTGCCCAAAACAGAAGCAGACTTCTACGCAGCGCTTGACGCCATTAAAGCCGACGGTAGTTATGTGCCGATGGCCATGGGTACCAAAGACGCATGGGAGGCCGCAACCATGGGTTATACCAATATTGGTCCTGCATATTGGGGCGGAGAAGAAGGGCGTATGGCGCTCATAAACGGCACTGCAAAATTTACTGACGATGGCTTTGTGGAAGGCTTTAAACAGATGGCCAAATGGACGCCTTATCTCGGTAGTGGCTTTCAAGCTCAAGGCTACACCGATAGCCAAAACCTATTTACCTTAGGTCGTGCGGCAATTTATCCAACCGGTTCATGGGAAATCACCGGTTTTCAAGAAAACGCTGACTTTGAATTGGGTGCATTTGCACCACCGGCGAAAGATGCAGATAGCGAATGCTACATTAGTGATCACACCGATATTGGTATTGGTATGAACGCCAATAGTAAAAATAAAGAGGCGGCCCTGACGTTCCTAGAATGGACTAGCACTGCTGAGTTTGCATCGTTGCTGACCAATGCTGCTCCTGGTTTCTTCTCATTAGCTAGTCATGAATTCGACGTCGAAAATGAACTGGCGCAAGAGTTTATGGCCATGCGAGGAGAGTGCAAAGCGACTATTCGGGTTGCACATCAAATATTGGGTCGCGGTGAGCCAGCGTTAAGTAACGAGCTCTGGACCTTAACGGCTAACGTGATAAATGGCACCATGACAGCAGAGGCCGCGGCGCAGGGAGCGCAAGATAACTTGGATGCCTGGTTTAAGCCTTGATGAATAATAAGGTTGTAGCGCTAGCGCGACCCATTTAATAATAGGCTTTGAGTAATTCAACTGTGACGAGATCGGGGTGGCGGGGATACATCGTATTTTTTTTAGCTCCCGCTACCCTGATCTACACTATATTTGCAATCTACCCCATTGCAGAGTCCCTCCGCTTGTCGCTGTTTGCTGAACGCGATTCTGCAGCGCTGTTTGTAGGTTTCGATAATTACCAAAAGCTCTTTACTGAACCCTATTGGGCCGAACAGTTTTGGAATGCCTTTAAAAATAATGTGTGGTTGTTTGTTCTGCACATGCTTATACAGAATCCCATCGCGCTAGCGCTTGCTGCAATACTCAGTATTCCCAATTTACGTGGTGCTGCTACGTACCGCACTATTTTCTTTTTACCAACACTGCTCTCGGTGGTAGTGATCGGATTTATATGGCAGCTAATTTTATCGCCTTTGTGGGGTATCACGCCTGCGTTTATGAATTTTATCGGTGCAGGTAGCTTCTTCGCACCATGGCTCGGCCTAGAGAGCTCGGCGCTAACAACAGTGACACTAATCTCTATTTGGCAATACGTTGGTATTCCGATGATGTTGTTTTATGCAGCTCTACTTAATATTCCAGAGGAAACGCTAGAGGCTGCAAGAATTGATGGCTTGAACGGTTGGTGGATATTTTGGAAAGTTAAACTGCCGCTTATATTGCCAACCTTAGGCCTTGTTGGCATTCTGACTTACATTGGTAACTTTACGGCAAGTTTTGATTTAATCTACACCTTGCAAGGTGGCTTGGCCGGGCCTAATGGATCCACTGATGTAATGGGTACATTTATGTTTCGCACCTTTTTTGGCTTTCAGGCCCAGCTCGGCGATGTCAACATGGGGGCAACTGTTGCTTCTAGCTTGTTTTTTATTATTTTGCTTGGAGTGTCTGTTTACCTATTTGGTGTACAGCGTCGCTTGCAGCGGTATCAGGCTTAATGCGTAATAATCCGCTCTCCTCGATTGCAATCCACAGTGTGCTGATACTGTATTCCTTACTTGCACTGTTTCCGCTTGTATTAATCGCAATCAATAGCTTTAAATCGAAGAAAGGTATTTTTAGAGACCCAATGGCTTTACCCTTGGGCGATCTTTACTCAAGTAAAGGCTATCAAAGTGTTTTGGCGAATGGGGATTTCCCTTTGTACTTTGGTAATAGCCTAATAGTTACGCTGATATCTTTGGTGTTTATACTGCTCTTAGGGGCAATGGCAGCTCATGCTTTAACAGAATTTCGGTTTAAAGGTAATGGTTTACTTGGCCTGTATTTGATTCTCGGCATAATGGTGCCGATCAGGCTTGGTACCGTTGCGCTGCTAGAACTATTCGTAAAACTTGGCTTGACTAATACACTTACAGCGTTGGTATTGGTTTACACCGCACAAGGATTGCCAATTGCTATTTTTATTTTTACTGAGTTTTTAAAATCTGTGTCGGGAGAAATTAAAGATAGCGCTCGTATTGATGGTCTGTCCGAATACCGTATATTTTTCGAAGTAGTGTTGCCGCTGATAAGGCCGGTCATTGCCACAGTCGCTGTATTCTCGATGATTCCTATCTGGAACGATTTATGGTTTCCACTTATTTTGTCTCCAGGGGAGGGAACACGCACGGTAACGCTAGGCATTCAACAGTTTATCGGGCAGTACACAGTTAACTGGTCTGCTGTCTTGGCGGCTTTGTCAGTAGCGATCATGCCGGTTTTAGTTATGTATGTGATTTTCTCCAAACAATTAATACGCGGTATCACTGCCGGAGCGGTAAAAGGCTGATCGATGGCAACACTTGATATCAACAATGTCGTTAAACAATTTGGCAAAGTAGAAGTCATCCACGATACTTCGCTCAGCGTTAAGGATGGGGAGCTGATGGTATTTGTTGGCCCCAGCGGATGCGGGAAATCAACGATGCTGCGGATGATAGCGGGCTTGGAAGAGCTGACCGCTGGCGAGATAAAAATTGGTGGCAAGAAGGTTGATCGTTTGCCGCCAGCTAAACGCGGTATTGCCATGGTGTTTCAATCTTATGCCCTATATCCGCATAAGGATGTTAGGGGAAATCTTGGCTTTGCGCTTAGGCATGCAGGTATGCCCAAAGCGGAAGTAACACAAAGGGTAGATGCTGCCGCGGATATTTTAGGATTAGGGCCGCTAATGGAACGTCGGCCAAGTGAGCTAAGTGGTGGTCAACGTCAGAGGGTCGCTATTGGACGTGCGATAGTGCGTGAGCCAGAAGTGTTCTTGTTTGACGAGCCATTGTCTAATCTTGATGCCGCATTGCGTGTGCATATGAGAGTAGAGATTTTAAAGTTACATCAACGCTTAAAGAGCACGATGATTTACGTCACACACGATCAAGTTGAAGCGATGACGCTTGCTGATCGTATTGTTGTATTTCGCGACGGTTGTGTTGAACAAATCGGCACGCCCTTGGAGCTCTACAGAAATCCAGCAAACAAGTTTGTGGCTGGTTTTATTGGGTCACCTGCAATGAACTTCATTGACGCTGATGTGATTAATGGAAATGCTATTCATGCTAGTGAAGCAATTGCCTCTGTCCCTAGTAGCTCCACTAAAGATGCCAATTACACCAAGGTGTCTATCGGAATCCGCCCGGAAGATATACAAATTCAAGCTAATGGTAAATGGTCTGGCACAGTTGAGGTATACGAGCACTTAGGTGGTGAAGCTTATTTGCACGTGTTATTGGTAGACAAGCAAACGGTAGTGGCTCGCGCTGATGCTGATTCTCATTATCGTATCGGCGAGACTGTTCGATTTAATGTGGTCCAATCTAAGCTGCATATGTTTGCTGAGGACGGGAAGGCAATCCCCAAGACTTAATAGCGCCCATCCAAAAGTGGTGCCTAATGGATGGGCACGAAGCTTAGCTTAGGGCATTGGTATTTCAGTTGTGAACGCTGGCACTTGATATCCTTTGACTACTGCAGGACGAGCCGCAATGGTTTTGTACCATCGCAAAATTTGCGGGAACTCAGCGACATCAATACCCTGCCATTCGAAGCGTGATATCCAAGGCCAACAGGCAATATCAGCAATGCTATATTCGCCTGCAATGAATTCTGAGTGTTCCAGCTGTTTATCTAGTACACCGTATAGGCGGCGAGTTTCACCAGCATAGCGTTGTTCAGCGTATTCTGATTTACCCGGGTTGTACTTAACAAAGTGATGGGTTTGCCCAGCCATTGGCCCTAGGCCACCCATCTGCCACATCAACCATTGGGTGGCCAACCAGCGTTTGGCCGGGTCTGTTGGCATCAGTTTGCCGGTTTTCTCCGCAAGGTAAAGCATAATAGCCCCTGACTCCATCAGCGTTAAGCCGTTGTCAGTATCAACTATGGCTGGGATCTTATTATTTGGGCTGATCTTCAAAAAATCATCTGCGAATTGTTCGTCCTTGGTAATGTTGATGGAATGGGCGTTATACGCCAAACCTAGCTCTTCTAGCAGTATCGATACTTTGCGGCCATTGGGTGTTGTCCAAGTGTAGAGTTCTATCATTTGATTCTCCGGTGGTTGTGTGGCTGCAATGCCAGGTTATAACTGGCTCGGTTAAACTGCTTATTCGGGCTGTCCCGTTAGGGTGTTGCGGCGTAGAATACATCACTAACAGGCAAGTTACGGTGTTGAGACCGATATATTATGACTAATGGCGAATTTTTTAAACAGGCCAATCTTATTGGTGGATCTTGGACTGCGGCAGACGGCGGTGCAAGCTTTGAAGTCACTAACCCCGCGAATGGAGACGTGGTTGGGCAGGTGCCAAAATCCGGAGCTGCAGAAACACGCCGAGCAATAGAAGCGGCCGAAACTGCATTTGTTGATTTTCGCCGTAGCACTGCAAATGAACGAGCAGCTTGGTTACGCAAGATGCATGACGTGATGTTGGAAAACCAAGCAGAGCTTGCCCAAATACTCACCATGGAACAAGGCAAACCGCTAGCCGAAGCCAAGGGCGAAATTGCCATCGGCGCTGCCTACCTTTTGTGGTTCGCTGAAGAGGCGCGTCGTATCTATGGTGAGATTGTTCCATCACCTTGGAAAGATAAAAAAGTCATGGTTAATCGATACCCTGTTGGTGTGGTTGCAGCGATCACGCCATGGAATTTTCCTTCATCAATGTTGGCGCGCAAAATTGGACCTGCTATTGCCGCGGGCTGCACCAGTGTTGTGAAGCCTGCGTCACAAACGCCATACTCAGCATTGGCTTGGGGCGTGATTGCTGACAAAGCAGGCCTGCCTGCCGGAGTGATCAATATACTCACAGGTTCTGCTAGCGAAATCGGTGGCGAAATTACCGCTAACCCGCTCGTTAAAAAAATCACGTTTACCGGCTCAACAGGTGTCGGAAAAATACTAATAAAACAAGCTGCTGAGACCGTTAAAAAAGTGTCGATGGAGCTTGGCGGTAACGCTCCTTTTATTGTATTTGATGACGCAGATATCGAGCGTGCGGTAAACGGTGCCATTGCCGCTAAGTATCGTAACTCAGGACAAACCTGCGTGTGTACTAACCGCTTTTTCGTTCAAGCCGGCATATATGATCGCTTTATTGAAAAATTTAACGCTGCTGTTAACGCGCTTAAAGTTGGCGATGGTACGGATGATGGCGTACAACAAGGCCCGTTAATTGATATTGCTGCAGTGGAAAAAGTGGAAGAGCTTCTTAACGATGCCACCAGTGCTGGCGCAAAGGTTGTTGTCGGTGGTAAGCGGCACTCGCTTGGCGGCTCGTTTTTTGAGCCTACCGTTATTACACAGGTGAACCACAATATGCGTATAGCTAAGGAAGAAATCTTTGGCCCTGTATCAGCAGTGATCAAATTTGAATCTGAAAATGAAGTGCTCGCCATGGCTAATGATTCTGAATACGGTTTGGCGTGTTATTGCTATACAACAGATTTGGGTCGAGCGTTTCGAATGACCGATCAGCTAGAGTATGGCCTTGTCGGCATTAATGAGGGAATCATTACTACACCTGAAGCGCCATTTGGCGGCATGAAGGAAAGTGGCTTAGGTACTGAAGGAGGTAGTCGAGGCATTGATGAATACCTGAATACGCAATACGCCTGCATCGGTGGCCTTGAGCACACCAATTAGTGCTCATCCATATATAAGGTACAGCGAGAGATGGAGCAGTTTGGAACATTCAATGGCAAACCCATTCAACGCATCCGAATTGCCAATGATAATTTATCAGCACATATACTCAACTATGGCGCTGTCGTACAGGATTTACGGCTGGCGTCGATTTCTCATCCATTAGTATTGGGTTTTGATAGCTGGGATAATTATCTGCTTCATTCTCCATCGTTCGGCATTCTTGCTGGGCGTCATGCCAATAGAATCAGAGACGGTCACTTACCGTTGGGTGCGGATGTTTGGCAATTAGATCGTAACGAAAACAATGTGACACATCTACACGGCGGACATACCGGCACGGGGTGTCGAGCCTGGGATGTGGTGTCGATCTCTGATAGCTCTGTCCATTTGCATATATTGTGTGAAGACGGCGAGATGGGGTATCCAGGCAATCTTGCCATTGATTGTAAAATTAGTATTACCGAGCCCGCCAACTTGGTGTACGACATCACCGCAGTTACAGATGCCACAACGGTGTGCAACTTAGCACCGCATTCGTATTTTAATCTTGATGGCACTGTCAACGTGAGCAATCACGACCTACAGATATTTGCTGATCATTATTTGCCCATTGACCAACGAGGGATACCCACTGGACAGATAGTTAAGCTTGCTGGCACTGTGTTTGATTTTCAAGCGCCAAGAAGGCTTGAAAAACACATCAGCTCGACGATTTTTGATCACAACTTTTGTTTGCATACGCAGCAACGTGTGCTTTCACTGGTAGCGAGACTCACAGCTAGTGCTCCTAGCGAAGGCAGTGTGGCGATGGATGTGTATACAACAGAGCCTGGCCTTCAGTTTTACGATGGTAATAAGCTGGATGTGCCAGTAAGTGGATTGGACGGGCGCCGGTATGAGCGCCATGCTGGCCTTTGCCTAGAACCACAACGTTGGCCCGACAGCGTACACCACGAATCCTTTGCCGGCGCTTTATTGCACCCAGGTGAGCGATACCACCAACGATCCGAATATCGACTGACAACGCCTTGACGCAATGTTTGTTGTACTGGTAGGCGTTCTTGTTAGCGTTCTTGCAGACGCACCTAAAGATTGTCATGTATGTGGACTGTTTAACAATCTCATTGTTGCTTTACTACCTGATTAATTTGCACAGGAAGAGATGGCTTATAAGCTTGTAGCTATTGCGCTTGCTGAGTAGTGTTTAATGGATGTTGTTTCGTAACATGGTGCTTTAAGTGTTAGAGCCGAAGCTTCTATGAGAAACGAAAGAATGCGATCAAAGTAAGTCTGAATAATGGTGATTGAGCGCTAATACACTCTATAACTGTGTAATCGAGCATGACCGCGCTATTATTAAACTGCTACGATATGTCGCACATTTAGCCTCTTGTCCTTCCTTGTCTTTAGGAGTAAACCGTTGAAAATTGGTACGCCAAAAGAAATAACAGCAGATGAAGCCCGCGTAGCGATGACCCCTACATCGGCGGCTAGGCTGCAAAAACTAGGACATAGCTGCTTAATCCAGAGTGGTGCGGGAAAAGCCGCAGGTTTTAATGACGATGCATATCGAGAGGCTGGTGTTGAAGTAGTAGCGGATGCTGATGCTTTGTGGAAAGCAGCCGACGTGATCACTAAGGTCCGCCCGCCGGAGGCAAATGAGATTGGGCTGCTGGATCAAAGCAAAACCCTCATTTCATTTTTCTACCCTGCTCAAAACGAAGCACTGCTGGCTGACACTAATTCAAGCAAAGCAACGTTGCTTGCAATGGATATGGTGCCGCGGATATCGCGAGCACAAAAAATGGATGCATTATCGTCGATGGCAAATATCGCAGGCTACCGAGCGGTAATCGAAGCGGGTAATAATTTTGGTCGTTTCTTTACCGGGCAAATAACTGCCGCGGGTAAAGTGCCACCGGCGAAGGTATTGGTGATTGGCGCTGGTGTAGCAGGTTTGTCTGCCATTGGCACAGCACAATCTCTTGGTGCAATTGTTCGAGCGTTTGATGTTCGCCCAGAAGTAGCAGAACAGATCGAATCGATGGGCGCTGAATTTTTGTTTCTAGATTTCAACGAAGACGGTGCGGGTGATGGCGGCTATGCTGCGCCGTCAAGCCCAGAGTTTCGTGAGAAGCAGCTGGCTTGTTTTAGAGAACAGGCGCCAGAAGTGGATATTGTCATCACCACAGCACTCATTCCCGGGCGCGATGCTCCCAAGCTATGGTTAGAAGACATGGTCAAGCTTATGAAGCCTGGCTCTGTCATTGTCGATCTTGCAGCAGAGCGTGGTGGCAATTGTGATCTAACGCAGATGGATAAAAAGATAGTTAGCGATAACGGCGTAACAGTAATCGGTTATACCGATTTTCCGAGCCGAATGGCTGCGCAATCATCCGAACTCTATTCAACTAATATTGCCCATATGTTGGCTGATCTCACGCCTGAAAAAGACGGCCAGATCAATCACAATATGGAAGATGATGTTATACGTGGTGCTACTGCAAGTCATGCAGGGGAAATTACATTCCCGCCGCCGCCGCCTAAAGTAGCGGCCATCGCAAAACAGACGGCTGCTAAAGTACCCGAACAAACACCGGAAGAAATCGCGGCTGCGGAAGCGCTTGCCGCTAAAAAAGCCGGCTGGCGTCAAATCGGATTACTCTGCGTTGGCGCTGCATTCATGTGGCTATTAGGAAACTACGCCCCTGCAAGCTTTATGCAGCATTTTATCGTGTTTGTTTTGGCTGTCTTTATTGGCTTTCAAGTTATTTGGAACGTAAGCCATGCCTTGCATACACCACTGATGGCCGTTACCAATGCAATCTCGGGCATCATCATACTAGGGGCATTGCTGCAGCTCGATTCGGGCAACGGGGTAGTGACCTTGTTGGCCGGTATTTCAGTACTTATCGCTAGTATTAATGTTGTCGGTGGTTTTATGGTCACGCGGCGAATGCTGCAGATGTTTCAAAAATCTTAATTGGGGACGTATAGATGACATTAACTTACGAACTCCAAGTCGCAGCCTACATCACGGCTGCTGTGTTATTTATCTTGTCACTTGGCGGCTTGTCCGACCAAGAGAGTGCTAAGCGCGGCGTATGGTATGGCATCGTAGGTATGGCTATCGCCGTGTTAGCCACTGTATTCGGTGCCGGTGTCAGCATTGGCCCGGTACTAATAATTACATTGATCATTGGCGCGATAGTGGGTGTTGTCGTAGCCAATCGTGTTGAAATGACAGGCATGCCGCAACTCGTGGCTGCGTTACATTCCTTTGTCGGTTTGGCCGCTGTATTTATCGGTATTAATTCTGATCTCAGCCCTCCAGCCAATTTAATTCCGGCAGAAGTTGTCATTCATGAGATAGAAGTATTCATTGGTGTGTTTATCGGTGCGATAACATTTACAGGTTCTATTGTTGCCTATGCAAAGCTTGCCGGTAAAGTCGGCGGCTCTGCATTGATACTGCCTGGTCGTCATGTGTGGAATCTTCTTATCGTTGCAGCTTGTATCGGTTTATTGGTGATGTATATGAACCACGCAGGTAGCTGGACGCTTTATCTAATGACATTGCTTGCGTTTGTGTTGGGCGCGCATCTAGTCTTGGCAATTGGAGGCGCTGATATGCCGGTGGTTGTGTCGATGCTTAACTCGTATTCGGGTTGGGCCGCAGCGGCAACAGGCTTTTTGTTAGGCAACGATTTGTTAATCGTCGTAGGTGCTTTGGTGGGTTCATCTGGTGCTATTTTGTCCTACATCATGTGCAAGGCAATGAATCGGCAATTTCTATCTGTCATTCTGGGTGGCTTTGGCGGCCCTAGTGGTGAGCAACTTGCGATTGAAGGTGAGCAAATCGCCATCGATGCCGATGGAGTTGCAGCATCACTGGAAGATGCTGATAGCGTGGTTATCGTACCGGGATATGGAATGGCGGTTGCGCAAGCTCAGCAGTCTGTATCTGAGCTAACACGGCGCTTGCGAGCTAAAGGTAAAAACGTACGCTTTGGTATTCATCCTGTTGCTGGCAGATTACCTGGTCATATGAATGTTTTACTTGCTGAAGCCAAAGTGCCTTACGACATTGTGCTGGAAATGGACGAGATCAACGATGATCTGCCGGAAACCGATGTTGTCATTGTTATCGGATCTAACGATATCGTTAATCCAGCAGCACAAGAAGATCCGAACTCACCAATTGCTGGTATGCCTGTGTTGGAAGTCTGGAAAGCCAAGCAGGTGTTTGTATCCAAGCGCGGCCAAGGCACGGGCTACTCGGGTATTGAAAACCCACTGTTTTTCAAGGAAAACACTCGTATGTTTTATGGCGACGCAAAAACATCGCTTGACGCTTTGTTAGCAAAGATTACTTAAAAAGAGCTATATCCAGATGAAATGCGCCTTGGTTAACAAAATGAAGACCAAGGTGTTTATCAAATTCACACAGTATTGGTTTAAATGTACCTCTCTAGACCGCTATAACCTTAAGAATCGGCCGTTTAGTAGGGGAGGCATCTCGGATGCGCAGAGGTAACCACCGCTTTGTTGCTGGATAAAAAATGCGGCACAAATAACACTTAACACGTCTACAAAATAGGAAAATCATGTCTCAGTATTCAGATCTCACTGCTAACGCAGGAAAAGTGATTAAGCAGGCGGGTAGCAGCTGGAATGCTATTCAACCTGAAATCGTCACGCGTATGAAGCTTCAGAACCAGTTCCACACTGGCCTGGATATCGCAAAATACACAGCCGCAATCATGCGCGCTGACATGGCCGCATACGATGCTGACCCCGCTCAATACACGCAATCTCTAGGTGTATGGCATGGTTTTATTGCTCAACAAAAAATGATTTCAATCAAGAAGCATTTTGAATCGACTAAAGGCCGATACCTATACCTATCGGGTTGGATGATCGCTGCATTGCGTAGTGAATTTGGTCCCTTGCCTGATCAGTCTATCCATGAGAAGACATCGGTACCGGCTCTCATCGAAGAGCTATACACGTTTCTACGCCAAGCTGACGCACGTGAACTTCAACACTTATTCACCGATCTTGATGCAGCGCGTGCGGGTAAAGATTCTGCAAAAGAAAAAGAGACCCTAGATAAAATTAACAACTTTGAAACACACGTTGTGCCAATCATTGCTGACATTGACGCAGGTTTTGGTAACGAAGAAGCGACTTACTTGTTAGCCAAGAAAATGATCATGGCAGGTGCTTGCGCCCTTCAGATCGAAAATCAAGTATCTGATGTTAAGCAATGTGGACACCAAGACGGCAAGGTGACCGTCCCTCATGCAGAGTTTCTTGCAAAAATCAATGCGCTTCGTTATGCCTTCCTTGAGCTGGGTGTGGACGATGGTGTTATCGTTGCGCGTACTGACTCACTAGGAGCAGGGCTAACGCAAAAGATCCCAGTGTCAATGACACCTGGTGATATCGAAGATCAATACAATGCTTTTATCGACGGCGAAGAAGTCACTTCAGCTGATGGCCTTCGGTCTGGTGAAGTGATACTCCAGCAAGGTAACAAGATGATTAAGCCAGCTCGTTTGCCAAATGGATTGGTTCAGTTCAAGAAAGGCAGTGGTGTTGATCGTTGTGTACTTGATTGCATCACATCATTGCAAAACGGTGCTGATTTGCTTTGGATCGAAACCGAAAAGCCTCACGTTGGGCAAATTGCCGAGATGGTTGACCGGATTCGTGAGGTTGTCCCCAATGCAAAGTTGGTGTACAACAACAGCCCTTCTTTTAACTGGACACTTAATTTTCGCCAACAAGTATTTGATGCATGGTCTGAAGCAGGTAAAGATGTATCTGCCTACAATCGTGATGATCTAATGAACGTTAGCTACGACGACACTGATCTCTCAGCTGAAGCGGATGAAAAAATACAAGCGTTCCAACGTGATGGTTCAGCACGTGCAGGTATTTTCCATCACCTGATCACATTGCCTACGTACCATACAGCGGCATTGTCTACAGATAACCTAGCTAAGAATTACTTCGGAGACGAAGGCATGTTGGCTTATGTTCGCGATGTTCAGCGTCAAGAGATTCGTCAAGGCTTGGCTTGTGTTAAGCACCAGGATATGTCGGGTTCAAATATTGGTGATGATCACAAAGAATACTTCTCTGGCGGGCAGGCGCTGAAAGCCTCTGGTGAAGACAACACAATGAATCAGTTCGACTAATTTTTTGTGTATTGTGAGCGTAGTTAATTACGCTGTTAAATGATATGAAGGCGGCGCGAAGTAATTTGCGCCGTTTTTTTTGGTTTGCCGCATTGTCTAAGCTAAAGTTGGTTCGATATTCTTAAGTTGATATCGTTAGATTGAAACCGTTACGTAAGGGGGCAACCCTCTACATCATCCAGTTTGTTCCAATAGGGTGTGTTCATTGACATCTCACAGCGGACTAAGTACTGCCTTCCAGTGATATTCACGCACTCCACAGTGCCCAAGTTTTTCATATCACCGCCCGGAGCGCGGCATTGGCAATCTGTTTCGCTGGGTTCGTCGAAGGCGTAGCTAGCTGTTGACAAGATAGCAGCCCAAAATATCGACAGAAAAATCGATCGGCTGGTGGTTTGCAGTAGCTTTAAAGGAGTCTTCATATCGTGCCTCTCTGCGTCGATCCTACTCCGGTAGCGGCTAGTGAGCAAGTGTGCTAGTTTCACTTGTCGCTTTACTCCCGTGGAGAACCCGTGTTGCGTAAGATTTTCGGTTTGTTTGCTGTGCTATTTAGTGTTGCTTGCCAAGTGTCTCCGTCGCACCCATCGTTAATAGACAGCACACTGCCGCCTCTAATGCCTGTACGTAACTTTGTTGCTAACGGATCTTATAATGATAATTACAGGCTGTCGCCAGACGGTGCCTTTATGGTGTATCAAGGCGTTGCGAATCTGCGGGCTGCCATATTCATTAAAGATTTATCGGGTAAAACGAAGACACGAGTTTTGCGTTTTAAGCGTAATGCTCCGGAACCTTTCTGGGCAGCCGATAGCAAACATGTTTTGTTTCATGTGGATGCCGATGGACGTGAGAACTATCACGTATTTGCCGTCAATGTAGATGATCCAACATTGACGCGGCGTGACTTAACACCCTTTGAGGCGACCAAGTCGTTCGTTGCTCGTGTGCCACGTAAAGACAGTTCAACCATTTATGTCATGCATAATAGTCGTAATAAAGAAATATTTGATCTTTATGAACTTGATTTGCCATCTGGGCAACTGAGGCTGATATTTGAGAATAATGGTGGCGTTGAAAAATTATTACTAGATGACTTAGGTAATGTAAAAGCTCGAGTGTTTAGAGATGAGGAACAGAGACAGCTACAAATCAGTACACCTACAGGCCAATGGAATAGCGTGCTTGAATTCGATCAGTTTGATTCAGTCTTTCCCATTGATTTTGATGCTTCAGGCGATGCACTTTATCTTAGTACTAATCACGACTCGGATAAACATCAACTGGTGAAGCTTGATTTAAATTCTGGCGAACAAAAAGTTCTGTTTGCCGACGAAGATTATGATTTAGGGTGGGCTACGCTGAGTTCAAAAGACAGTCGGCTTTTGTTTGTTTCTGTTCAAGGTGATTATCCTCAAGTTGAGTTTTTTGACGAAGCGTTCAAAAATGCACTGGCTCCGTTTATTGAGTATGGCAAGCATGGTATGAATCTGATGAGTATGACGAGGGCAGAGGATGCAATAACGCTCGCTCGTTATAATAGTAAGGGTGCTAGCTTCTATTACTACGACTTAAAAACAGGTGAGTCGCGTTTGTTAGGTAATGGCGCCATGCAAAAATATTCTGATAGGTTAACCAATAAGCAACCTATAAAGGTAGAAGCTCGAGATGGTTTGCCATTGGAAGGATACTTATCGCTTCCTAATGGCGCGCCTGAAAAAAATAATCTGCCCACTGTTTTGCTAGTGCATGGTGGTCCTTGGGCAAGGGATACGTGGCGATACGATACTGCGACGCAGTTTCTTAATAACCGCGGTTATGCGGTGCTATCAATTAATTACCGTGGATCTATTGGGTATGGCAAGCAGTTTATGATGGCTTCTACAAGGGAGTTTGCCGGAAAAATGCATGATGATTTAATCGACACGATTGATTGGGCAATAGATGAAGGTATTAGCGATCCGGATAGAATCGCAATTATGGGACGTAGCTATGGCGGTTATGCAACGTTGGTAGGAATGACCAAAACGCCTGACCGGTTTGCATGTGGTGTTAATATAGTTGGAGTAGCGGACCTTGCCAGCTTGCTCGAGAACGTACCTCCATATTGGCGCAACTCAATGCATCTGTGGCACAGGGTAGTAGGCGACCCTGCAAACCCTGCGGATCGTGCCGACATGGATAAGCGCTCGCCTCTTAATTTTGCTAAAAATGTAAAAAATCCCATACTAATCATTCACGGTGAAAACGACCCTCGAGTCAATATTGATCAATCAGAACGAATGGTCAGAGAGCTTAAAAAATATGGTAAGCAAGTAAAGTACATCCCGATAAAAGGTGAGGGCCACGGTTTTAACCATTGGAAAAACCAGTTGAAAATATATCGTGAAACTGAAGATTTTTTGGCAAATTGCCTTGGTGGTCGTAGTGCGGGTTTCGACTTCTATTCTTTGGGTAGCTGGGCATTCTGACGATCTGAACGCACGTGTCTGAGCAAATTACTCAAGCTAGGCGAGTGATCGCTGGTTGGCTTTTGTGGGCGATGATCCTACTGAGCTTACTGAACGCCGTACTCCCAGCTGATAGCTTCTCATTTGTGGGTGCATTGTCTGGCGTTGTGGCCGGTGTGGCAGTACTACTGCTGCTACCTGATGTGCGGAAACTGTTATTGGCGCAAGCACTGGTGCTTTTTTGCGTTGGCGCGTTGCTGATGATTCTAGCGGGTCAAAATGGTGAGTCAATTAGCTGGCTGGATTCGCTGTCGCGCAATACGGTACTGTTATCCATGGTCGTTGCGGTCGGTCTATTACGCTTGGTCATGCTCGATCTTATCGATCCGCAAAGCCGCTTGCCGGTGGGTAAGTGGGCATATGCAAAAACCTTAATCGCAGTGACATTGTTTGGTTCGATCATCAATATCTCCGGGCCGATACTCATCACGGATCGTCTAACGGCCGCTAAAAAACTCGACCTCTTTACTTATTCTGGTATTGCACGTTCATTTTGCGCTTGCTCTGCATGGTCACCTTTTTTTGGGGGAATGGCTGTGGTATTGCTTTACACAGAAACAGCTCATTTACCAACGTTGATGTTGCATGGTTTGCCCTTTACCTTGCTTTCATTACTTGTGGTGTATTGTGCAGGCGTGACTCGTCATGCGGCTAAGGTCGAATCGTTTCAAGGATACCCATTGGGTCTGAAAAGTTTGGCGGCACCTGTGGTGCTCTCGCTGATGGTGATGTTTGGCTATTGGCAGTTTCCGACAATATCGATACTGGTGCTAATAACGGCCTCTTCTATTATTTTACCGTTGGTATATCTGTGGCTTAGAAAAGGGATGAGCGCTACCATTAGCCGGTTTCGTCAGCATATTGATACAGAGTTTTGTAAATCACAAAACGAGCTATTATTATTTATGGCAGCTGGCGTACTGGCATCTGGTTTATCCCATTATCTCAATAGTGTCGACATCACACTGCCAGTGCAAAATTTCGGTGTAAGGGAAGCTGCGATACTGCTCGCAGCAATGATTATTGTGTCAGTGATAGGGGTTCATCCGGTAATACAAATTGCAGTATTAACGCCATTGTTGCTGCCTTTGTCACCACCAATCAACTTATTGGCAATGGTATATTTGTTTACATGGGCTTTGGGTACTTGCAGTAGCCCGTTATCTGGCACAAACTTAGTGATACAAGGGCGTTATGGTTTATCCTCATGGCAGGGAGCCAAGCGTAACTGGCCCTATGTTGCAGTGATGTATTGGATTGCAGTTGCAATTTTGTATTGGCTTTCGACCTCTACAATCGAGCCATCCAACTAAGCAAGATCATCAACGATATAAATAAAACGAAATATAAAAAGGAACTAAAACATGCATAGCCGTAAAATTGGGTCGTTGGAATGTTCTGCTGTAGGTTTGGGCGTGATGAATATGTCGATGGGCTATGGTGCGGCAGACGAAAAAGAATCTAGCGAATTGCTTCATCACGCACTGGATGTCGGCTATACATTTTTCGATACAGCACATATGTATGGCGATGGTCACAATGAAAAGCTTGTAGGCAAGTATTTATCTGACAAACGCCAGCAGTTTGTATTGGCTACTAAGTGTGGATTGTCTAATGCTGGTATTGATGGCCGCCCTGAAACAATCGTTAAACAATGTAATCAGAGCCTAAGCCAACTAAAAACAGATGTTATCGATTTGTATTATTTGCATCGCGCAGACCCTAAAGTACCTGTTGAGGAGAGCGTTGGCACAATGGCACAACTGGTTGCTGAGGGTAAGGTTCGAGAGATCGGGTTGTCAGAGATTTGCACTGACACGCTAAAGCGCGCAGTCGCGGTGCATAAAATTGCTGCGGTGCAGTCAGAGTATTCTTTATGGTCTCGCACACCTGAGCGAGGCATTCTTGAAACCTGTAATGCCCACGATATAGCATTTGTGCCTTTCTCACCATTGGGACGAGGTTTTTTTACTGGTAAGGCTGCTGATGTGACTCAATTAACCAATAATGATTTGCGTTGTACCATCGCGCGTCCAAGGTTTGAACCTGAGGCCTTTGCAGAGAATATTAAGCTGTTAGAGCCCTTTGCTGAAATCGCCGCTCAAAACAACTGTTCAATGGCTCAACTAGCGTTAGCTTGGTTGCTTAACCAAGGCGACAACATGCTGCCTATCCCTGGCACCAAACATATGGAATATATGATCGAAAACGCAGGTGCTTCTGAGATCAAACTCGATGCCAGTACACTGGCTCAACTAGATCAATTAATAAACCATGATACCGTTGTGGGTACGCGTTATAACGAAGATAGAATGGCAGCGTCTGAAGCTGAGCGTGACTAAAACAGAGCCAGGCTATTCAATTAACATCAGTTAAACCGGATTTGCGCCTTCATTGCTTTGTTTCGATCCCCAGCAACTTTAAACGCTTCGGTGGCCTGTTCAAGCGAAAAGGTATGCGAGATTAATGGCTTCACATCAATCTGTCCAAGTTGCATCATCTGCACCGCAATTGCGAACTCCTCATGAAAGCGAAATGAACCACGTAAATCAAGCTCCTTTGCGGTAAGCGCTTGTACGGGCACCATCATATCGCCACCTAGACCAAGCTGCATCACCACACCTCGTGGCCTAGTTGCTGCAATACCGGCTGCCAGTGCGGGTGCTGCTCCTGAGCATTCAAACAACACATCAAAATAGCCTTTGCCTGCTTGGTACTGCTTTAAGCCATCCGGGACTTTACCGATATTGATCGTATTATCGGCGCCAACTTTTTGGGCATATTCTAGTGCGGCATCAACTAGATCCGTGACAACAATCTCGGTTGCTCCAGCGGCGCGCGCGGCAATTAATGACAAGGTGCCAATAGGGCCGCTGCCAGTTATGAGCACACGTTTACCAACCATTTCACCAGCACGGCGCACGGCATGTAAACAAACCGACAGAGGCTCAGCCATCGCTGCTTCACCAGGTGTCAAGCCATCGGCTTTTATGCATTGTGTTTCGTCGGCTACCAGCACTTCCCGAAATGCGCCTTGTATATGCGGGAAAGGCATAGCAGAACCGTAAAAGCGCATGTTTTCGCAATGATTGTGCTGGCCCTGATGACAAAACTGACAATGACTGCATGGGCGTGATGGGGAGACTGCAACAAGATCACCGATCGCGAGGCTATCTACGTCCTGAGCGATCGCACTGACATAACCAGACACCTCATGGCCAAGAATCATCGGCTGTTTGAGGCGGATGCTGTCGCCAATGCCACCATGGTTGTAATAGTGCAAGTCAGAGCCGCAAATGCCGCCGGCGGCCATTGTAATCTGCACTTGGCCGGCGCTAAGATCCGGCACTTCAGCTTCTTCGATACGAAGGTCGTGGGCGCTGTGAATAACAATTGTTCGCATAGTGTTTATTTATTAGTTTTTATTAAACTAGGATGAAAAATGGTTAGATTGCTAGATTTTACTGGACGCAGTGTGAAATCTGCGCAAATAGTTAAGGTTGACCTGCGTTTATCGGAGATAGATACAATAACATTGATTAATGTTACCGGTAACATAATTATTTGAGCGATACTTGTTGAAACATCAAATACGAAATGGGGAAAACTGTGGCGACCGGCACTGAATTATTCAAACTATCTGGAAAAACTGCACTAGTGACAGGATCATCACAAGGCATTGGTTATGCCTTAGCGCTTGGCTTGTCTCAGGCTGGTGCTGAAATTGTGCTTAATGGTCGTGATAGCAAAAAGCTCAGCAATGCCGCTACAGAGCTTCGCTCGGCCGGTGCTGTTGTGCATGAGCTATTGTTCGACGTAACCGATCTTGAGGCAGCCAAAGTCGCTGTCGATGATTTTGAAGCAACGCAGGGCAAGATCGATATTTTGGTCAACAATGCTGGAATGCAACATCGAACCGAATTAGAAAATTTCCCCGCTGATAAATTTGAGCTGCTGCTTAAAACCAATGTCTACTCCGTATTTGCCGTTGGCCAAGTAGTCGCAAATCATATGATTAAGCGAAAGAGCGGTAAGATTATCAATATTGCGTCTGTCCAAAGCGCTCTGGCCCGACCGGGCATCGCGCCTTATACTGCAACAAAAGGCGCGGTTGCTAACCTAACTAAAGGTATGGCAACAGACTGGGCAAAGTACGGACTGCAATGTAATGCAATTGCCCCTGGCTATTTTGATACCCCTCTTAATGCCGCCTTGGTTGCCGACCCCGAATTTTCTGCATGGCTAGAAAAACGCACCCCTGCGGGTCGATGGGGCAATGTAGATGAGCTCGTAGGTGCGTGTATATTCTTGTCATCAGATGCTTCAAGCTTTGTCAATGGCCATACGCTTTACGTCGATGGTGGCATTACTGCATCGCTGTAAGATAATGCGTTTATATGTTGTTATGGGTGTTGCTGGGTCAGGAAAAACCTTGATCGGTACTTTGGTGGCAGAGGCAATTGGGGGTACATACATTGATGGCGATGATTATCATCCATCAAGTAACATCGCCAAGATGAGTAGTGGTCAACCCCTAAGCGATCAAGACCGTTGGCCATGGCTTGAGGTTGTGGTGGCAAAATTGACGTCTATCGATGGCACCGCCCTTGTTGGTTGCTCCGCGTTGAAAAAAAGCTACCGTGATTTTATACGGGATGCTGCAGGCGAAGCGGTTACCTTTATTTTTTTATCTGGCTCGAAACAATTACTGGCCGAACGTATGGGCGCTCGTGAAGGGCATTTTATGCCCACCGAATTACTCAATAGTCAGTTCAGTACGCTTGAGCGTCCACTCGAAGATGAAAATGTGATTACAGTGGATATAAGCAAAACACCTGAAGAGATCACGGCCTCTATCATTGAAGAAATTCAAGGCCGGAGTGAATAAGGCCTGCGTGCTGAATGAAGTGTGCTTGGTGGGGTAGGCCAGGCAATCGGGCTTATCGATTAAATTAATTGTGATGCCATACTTTATAAATGCACGGAGGCGATTTGAGTTTGGTGTACGCTGCGTTGCCTGTGCACTGGCAGTTAATGAGCGATCATAAAAGGTGTTAAGGCTGATATGTTGGCCGTATCATTATTGCACTAATACCCTGTAAATCACGCTATTTATGCCTAAATGCGCATGATTAACCTCATAAGAATTTGAAATTACTACTTGCTCGATCTCTGAATTGATGTATTATATACAGGCAAAATGTTACCGGTAACATTTTGAGCTTAAAACGAGTTAAAACCTATTTTTCAAACCGATGATGATACGTAATGCCGAAAATTAAGTTAGAAAATCTAACAAAGCGCTACGGCAGTTTAGAAGTTCTTCACAGCATTAACCTTGAGATGGAAGATGCAGAATTTACTGTTCTGGTCGGTCCCTCAGGCTGTGGAAAATCTACAACTTTGCGCATGATAGCGGGATTGGAGTCTGTATCCAGTGGTGAAATATTTATCGATGATCGTGCCGTCAGTAGGCTTGAGCCTAAAGAGCGTGATCTTGCCATGGTCTTTCAAGACTATGCGTTATATCCCCATATGGATGTTGCTAAAAACATGTCGTTCGCGTTGCGACTACAAAAACGTCCAAAGAAGGAAATCGAAGACAAAATTCAAGAAGTCTCTGAAATGCTCGGGCTGACAGATTACCTACACAGAAAACCTGCAGAACTCTCTGGTGGTCAACGTCAACGCGTAGCCATGGGGAGAGCGCTAACTCGGAACAGTTCAACTTTTCTCTTTGATGAGCCACTATCAAACCTTGATGCAAAACTGCGTACCCAGATGCGTGCTGAGTTAGCGATGCTACGTCAGCGAGTGCAAAAAAATATGATTTACGTCACTCATGATCAAATTGAAGCCATGACATTGGCAGACAAGATTGTGGTTATGCACAGTGGTCATATTCAGCAACAAGGCACACCAGAAGAGCTTTTTAAGAAGCCAGCGAATAAATTTGTTGCAGGGTTCTTAGGCACACCACCAATGAATTTTTTGGACACGACCATTACTCAGTCTGGTGACCAACATTATCTTGAGGGAAACGGATTTCGATTGCTCTGTGATCACACAACTGAAAAACGATTATCGTTCGCTGACTCCAAGGAAATAGTGTTAGGTATAAGGCCCTCCGATCTTTATTTCGATTCAGATGCACCAGCAGAGAGCGCGATAGATATTAATGTGGTTTTGTCCGAATACATAGGCGCGCAATCCGTTTTAATTGGAGACTGTAACGGCCAAAAACTGATGGTTGAGTTGAAATCGGAAACCCCCATTGCACTTGGGCAAACGCTTCGTTTTCGAGTCAACTTAGATGCAATACATATTTTTAGCAAGAGCACCGAATTAGCCATCGGCTAGTCGATGTTCGTTTCATTCGTTATAACACCTGGAGAAGTTTATGGTTAAGTTTAATAAGGGGTTACTCGCAATTGCGACAGCCTCATTGATGCTTGTAGGCAATGCTGTTGCTGGACCCTATGATGACTATGCTGGGACAACATTAGTTGTCAATTTCCCTGCACATCCACACTACGATGCCGTAAGGAAAATTCTGCCAGAATTCACAAAAGCGACGGGTATCGAAGTAGAGGTAGATCAACTGCCGTACTTAAAAATGCGTGAGCGACAAACTCTAGAATTAAGTCAAGATGAGGGAGACTACGATCTCGTAGCCTATGTCGTATTCTCAAAAGCCGACTACGTCTACGCTGATCAGTTAGAGAATCTAGCGCGTTACTTTATGAATCCTAAGTTATCGGACCCGAGCTACGATGCTAATGATTTGATTGATGGATATGTATACAACATCGGTTTTGCAGGTGGCGATAAAGGTTACTTACAAGGCAAAACAGGATCACTATTTGGGATACCGTACGGTTCTGAAACCTCTATTTTGGGTTATCGAAAAGATATCTTTGAAAAGCACAACTTAAAAGTGCCTGAAAATTATGATGAGTTATTGGATGTTGCTTGTAAGGTTCAGGAGCTAGAGCCAGGTATGGGGGGCTTAAGTTCTCGTGCCGCGTCTGGACACCATGCAGCGCATGCGTTTCTACTTCATCTTGCGCCTCTAGGTGGCCGCATATTTGATGATAGCTGGAACCCGATCGTTAACAATGAAGCGGGCGTGAAAGCAGCAAATGCTCTGAAAACGATTATCGACTGCGGCCCTGAAGGTGCGGCGAGTTTCGGTTTTGGTGAAGCCTTGGGTTCTTTCTTGGCAGGTGATACCGCTATGTTTTTGGATACGACCGTCGTAGCTGGTCAGATTGATGATCCAAAGAAATCCAAGGTTGTAGGCAAGGTTGGTTGGGCATTGCATCCTGAGGGTACGCGACGTGGAAGCCAAACAGGTGGCTTTGGTATCGGCATCCCAAAAAATGCTGAAAATAAAGAAGCGGCATTCCTCTTAATGCAGTGGTTAACGTCAAAGACGGGGGATAAGTTAGTAGCGCTAGCCGGTGGTAATCCTTCTAGGTTCTCTACCCATGAAGATGCTGAGGTCAACGCGAAGTTTCCGCACATGAAAACTTTTGGTGAGGCTCTGCAGCATGCAGATCCTGATTGGCGTCCGATCATCCCAGTATGGGGCAAAATTAACGCTGATCTAGGTACAACGTTATCAAAGGTGTTAACAGAAGGGCTCGATGTTCAGGAAGCACTGGACGGCGTAGCAGAGCGAACCAAAGCAGTAATGGAAGAAGCTGGCTACTACACCTGGAAGTAAGCACGTGGCTAACAGCCTGCCGAGTATTGTATCTCGGCAGGTTGTTAGGCAATTTAGCTGATTAACTATTAGATATCATTGATGAGTACTGCATCTTTAAACCGCCTTACGCCGTATCTGTTCCTGGCTCCAGCCGCAGTGATCATGGCGCTTGCCCTGTTGTATCCGCTTGGGTACATGGTATATGGCAGTTTTCGCGATTGGGATCCAAGCCAGTCGCTTGGCGAGTCGACCTTTGTTGGTTTAAGTAACTACGTGTCAATTTGGGGCGACCCTAATTTCCATGAAAGCATGGCGGTAACGTTGAAGTTTGCGTTTACTGTTGTCGGTATTGAAATGTTGATCGGCGTTGGACTAGCGCTATTGCTTGATAGAAAGCTGCGCGGTATGTCGATACTTCGTACCCTTTTTATTCTACCGATGATGATTGCCCCTGTGGTGGTTGGTCTAATTTGGCGTTATATGTACCATCCGACTTTGGGCGTTTTTAATCGCTCTTTAAAATCTGTAGGAATGGAGTCGGTAGATTGGCTAAGCCAGCACGCACTGTTGTCAGTGATCATTGCTGATATTTGGCAATGGACTCCATTTATATTTATTCTGTCTCTCGCAGCGCTTCAATCCTTACCTCAATCTGCCTTGGAGGCATCTCGAATCGATGGGGCTACTGGTTGGCAACAGATTGTTTACATCAAATTACCGTTGATGATGCCAGTGCTAATTGTGACAGGTTTACTGCGGCTGATTGATGCGTTCAAAGTGCTTGAAGTCATACTAGTGATGACTGAAGGTGGCCCCGGTTTATCCACCGAAATATTAGCATTACGAATTTCTAGGACAGCGACTGAGTTCAGAGAGCTTGGAGTGGCTGCCGCAATGTCGAACTTCCTACTCTTACTTTTGCTGTTTTTTACGATAATGATGCTTTCATATAACCGCTGGCAGGAATACCGTGCGTTAAAGGCGCGCAGGCTGATTGAGGAGGAGTTGTAGTGGCTGCATCAACAGAAAAATCGCAACATCCCGCTTTCTACGCTGTGGTGGTCATGTTGGTCATTATGGCAGTAGGGCCCATTGCGTTAATGTTTATCAATTCGTTTAAATTCGATGTTGATATTATTTCCGGAACTAGTGGCCTACTATTTATGCCCACTATTCAGAACTATGAAACAGCACTGTGCGACATATTGCCCTACGAGATTGACCATCTAGATTTTTGTGCCCTCAAATTTGGAGGGGCATTTATGAACTCGTTAATTATTGCTTTAGTGTCGACAGTGCTCACTCTTGTTATCGGCTGCATGGCTGCTTATGCACTAGTTCGGTTTAAGTTTATGGGCCGGGACACGGTTTCAGGTACAACGCTAATGGTTCGAATGGTGCCACCGGCAGTGTTGTTAGTTCCCGTTTTTGGTTTATGGAATAACGAATTCTGTATTTCAAAAAGCTCGTTTCTGGGTGGACTCATCCGTGACACGTTTGGTGGTAGAGGTGATGTGTGTCTAGCCGGGACACATTCCGGAATAATATTGATCTATATCGCGATGAACCTACCGTTTGTCATTTGGATATTGCAAAGCTTTATTGTTCAAGTGCCCAGGCAGTTAGAAGAAGCTGCTCGCATGGATGGTGCAGGGCCATTCCAAGTATTTTTTAAAGTGGTTCTTCCCTTAATTAAGCCAGGCTTAGCAGCGGCCGCAATATTTACGTTTCGGATTGCATGGAACGAATACTTATTGGCTTCTGCCTTATCAGATCGAGACACAAAAACTGTACCTATTCTCATCGTTAACAACATGTCAGAGTTTAACGTTGAATGGGGTGTGATTATGGCGACCGGTGTGCTTCTGGCTATTCCGCCAATAATATTCACCCTGTTTGCATCTCGCCAGATTATCACTGGCATGACTGCTGGAGCGGTGAAAGGATGAATGCGTTTCTTTTTTTTAAAGTATCAATCGAATTTAATATGGAGAGCTCAGTATGTCGCGAGTAGCAGTTATTACTGGTGGCGGTGGCGGCATTGGTCGTGATGTTGCAATTGCATTAAGCCAAAACAACTGGAATGTAGTAGTGGCTGGGAGAACCCAGTCCACGCTCGACGACACGGTAAGTAAACTTCAAGCTAATGGCTTGGGTGTCACTTGCGATGTAAGTGATGCTGAGCAGGTTGAAAAATTGTTTGCCTCGGCTGTTAAGGAGTTTGGCTCAGTTGATTTATTGTTCAATAATGCCGGTGTAGCAGCGAGCGCCGTCCCAATCGATGAATTGGCTTTGAGTGAATGGGAAAAAATTGTTTCCATCAACTTAACAGGCGCATTTATGTGCGCACGCGCAGCGTTTGGGCAAATGAGAAAGCAGGAATCTGGAGGCCGTATTATCAACAATGGTTCTATCTCGGCAACAACACCTCGATTGTTTTCTGCACCATACACTTGCACAAAACACGCTATATCAGGGTTGACTAAGTCTCTGTCGCTTGATGGTCGCCAATACGGGATTGCGTGTAGCCAGATCGATCTTGGCAATATTAGCTCAAGCATGGGCGACGTAATGGCTCAAGGGGTACTGCAAGCGGATGGCTCCATTCTCAGTGAACCAACAATAAGTACAAAGGCAGTGTGTGATGCGATGGTCTATATGGCGAATTTGCCGCAAGGGACCAATGTACTCAATATGACAGTTATGGCTAATAATATGCCTTTTGTAGGTCGTGGTTAAGCAAGCCTTACACCGCGAGAATTTTATTTAGATACATATCTTTGGGATAGTCAATATGAGTTCATCAATCACTCTGGAAAGGGATTACGCTTTTCTCGTCGGTACGTATACTGATCTGGACGCACTAGCGCATCAACCGTATGCGCCAACTTCGGGTGAAGGTATTTACGGGCTTACCATCACAAAGGATGGCAAGCTTGTCAAGCGCGGTACAACGGATGCGCTGAATCCTGCTGTGCTCATCCCGCATAGCAATGGAACTATGCTCTATGCCATTGTTGAAACGATTCAGAATAACGGCGAAGTATTACAGTACCAGATCGGTAAAGATTCCAATTTGTCGCTTAAACGCTCATTTCAAGCCTCAGGAAAATCAACGTGCTACATCGCGATATCACCGCAAAAAGACATTGGTATCGTAATAAATTACTGGGATGCCGTTATCGATGTTGTGCATGTAGAGCCCGATGGCAAACTGGGAGAGATCATTCAAAGTTTCAAGCAACTCTATCGCAAGGAAGGAGAGTGGCGTCAGGTCGCATATCGAGAAGATCATTGGGAGAACCGACAAGTTGGCCCTCACGCGCACTGCGCACATTTTTGGAAAGATTGGGTTTTTATTCCTGATCTAGGTGAAAACGCGATATTTCAATATCGCTTCGATCCCAGTGTAAAGAAGCTAGAAGCCGATACTCATATAGAGTTTGAAGCAGGTTCTGGCCCGCGACATATGGCGATGCACCCAGATATGGATATTTGTTACGTATCAAATGAATTGTTCAATACTGTCTGTGTCGCCAAGCTTGATTCTTCTGATCCTGACACGAGTAAAGAGCGGATAGTCCCGATTCAATATGTATCAACACTAGACAATCGCGAACAAACTTCCTATGTATCGGAAATAAAACTCTCTCCCGATGCGCGCTATTTGTATGTATCTAATCGTGGGGACAACTCTCTTGCTATTTTTAAAGTGCTTGAAGATGGTCAACTAGAAAGAATTGATATTGTTCCAACCGGCGGAAAATTCCCCCGACACTTTGCCATAACGCCTTGCGGTAATGCAGTTATCGTAGCTAATCAAGATTCATCAAATTTGACCTTGTTTAGTCGCGATATTGAGTCAGGGCTTATTACGGCCACTGGGGATGAGCACGACATTCCAGCACCCAATTATATTCGTTTTATCAATTAATGTAATTGGCACTCCAGGCAATATTATGCAAATGAAATTCTCCGCCAATATTGGCTTTCTTTGGGACCATCTGGAATTACCTGATCGGATTCTAGCCGCTCAAAAAGCGGGTTTTGATGCAGTAGAGTTTCATTTCCCCTACGCAGTCCCAGCATCAGATATTCGCGCTGTTTTAGATAAAACAGAGCTTGGGGTGGTTGGCGTCAATACCAAATTGGGGCCGGAGGGAGCTGGTGATTTTGGTGTTGCGGCTTTGGCTGGACGCGAAGAAGAAGCCCGTGAATACATTGATCAGGCCATTGGCTATGCTTGCACCATAGGCGCCGCTTATATCAATGTTGTTGCAGGGTTAACAAACGGCGACCAATCTTCTGAGTTTATATTTCAACGAAACCTAAGTTACGCGTGTGAGAAGGCTGCTTTGGTTGATAAATCCATTGTCATCGAACCGCTAAACCCACGTGCAGTTGCTGGCTATCATTTTCATACTGTTGAACGAGCCATATCAACCATCGATGCTGTGGCTTGCGATAACATGAAATTGATGTTCGATGTTTTTCACGCGCAAATAGTGCAGGGAGATATTACAACGCTGCTCGAAACGTATTCAAACTACATCGGCCACATTCAGATTTCGGCCGTGCATGATCGAGGCGAGCCCGATGAAGGTGAAATCAACTATCCATACATTCTTGAAAAACTAGTGGAATTGGGTTACCAAGGATATATTGGTGCAGAGTATAAGCCTCGAGGAAATTCCGTAGAAGAAGGCCTCGGGTGGCTGTCAAAATTTCGTGGTAGTTAGCTATATCGCACATATCTAGCGATCTCAACCATTTAGAGCATATAGATCGTATAGATATAAGAGTATAATTAGCGCGGTATAGATATGAGAAGCTACTAACTTCATGAGCCGTCGCGATAAACCTAATATGACCACAATGGAGGATGTCGCACAGGCCGCCGGTGTGTCACGTATGACGGTGTCACGCGCGCTGCGTGAAGAAGGTGCAGTATCCACTCGAACGCGAGAGAAAATACTCGGTATTGTCAGGGAGATGAATTACGTCCCTGATCAAATGGCAGGTAGCCTATCCACGAAACGGTCTGGTTTTGTCGCAACGCTAGTCCCATCGCTAAATAATGTGCATTACGCTGAAATGGTGCAGACCTTAACTCAGCACATTGAAAGCACTGGCATGCAGATTTTATTGGGGCACACTGATTACTCAATGAATCGAGAAGAACGGCTTGTAGAAAGTATGCTAAAGCGACGGCCGGAAGCGATTGCATTGCAGTACGACGGGCATACGAAAAGAACCATTAAACTACTCAAACAGTCTCAAATTCCAGTCTTAGAGTTATGGGACATCCCGCCTAAACCAATTGGCTATACCGTGGGTTTTTCAAATGAACTTGCCTCCCGCAATATGACCGAGAAACTGATAGAACTTGGTTATAAAAACATTGCATTTTTGTGCGAAACCAATGATGAATGGACGCGTGGTGCATCTCGACGTAACGGGTACAGAAAGGCAATGGAAGCAGCCGGACTATCTGCGCATCGGATGATTCGTATTGGTACACCACCTATGTCAATCAAAGATGGTTACTTTGTGGGAAAAAATATTAAACAATACTATGACGATATTGATTGCATATTTTGTGTGTCAGATTCACCTGCTTTTGGCGTGATGTCAGCATTGCAGGAAGATGGCGTCAAGGTTCCAGATGATGTTGGCATAGCCGGGTTTGGAAACTTTGAGATTGGTCGATTCTCTTCTCCGTCTATTTCTACTGTAGTGGTTGATCCAGTAAAGCTTGGACAAACGACAGCAAAGCTAGTACTAGACTTACTCAGTGGTGATAAAGCTGTAGGTAAGGTGAAAAGGAAGCATGTTGTCGAGCTATCAATTGAAGTTCGCGGCAGTACTCAAAGAAAAAGCGACTAATTCGCTTTGCACTCGTCTTCCGATGGCAAGCTTGCATAATGAAGTAATTTCCTCGATTCACTGTATGCATTGAACTGATTGATATTGTTTGCGGGTATACGATAAAACATATATTGCCTGCGCTTGGTCGTTATCTATTGATCCTCGCTTATAGGAAGAGAGTTCCGAGCTAGGGCACTATTAGCTAGGGAACAAAAGAGAGGAAAGAAAATGAAAATCGATAGGTTGCTAAGCAATATTATTTCTGCAAATTTGGATGAGTCAAAGTTATTTTATACGTCATTATTTGATTTAAAAGTTGGATATGATAGCGAGTGGTTTGTCCACCTTATATCAGAAGGAAATTCACTCGAATTAGGTATCCTTGCTGAAGATCATGAAATAGTGCCAGAGAAAGCAAAAGGTAATAAATCGGGGATTTATCTAACGTTTGTCGTGAAAGACGTGGGTTCCGTATTTCAAAAAGTGAAAGATTTGGATTATGAAATCCTGCAGGCACCGGAAGATACCTTCTATGGGCAAAAGCGGATGTTAGTCGTTTCACCTGAAGGCACAATTTGCGATGTATCTGCGCCAGTATCGTTATGACGATTCGAGTAATCGCTCTAACAGGCGTAAAAGAATGTGGCGCTTCTGCCTTGCAAATCCGTTACGAAGCGATGAACTGTTGTCGAAAAATTAAACGCTGCCTGAATCATGTGAATTTTGACATAAGGATACTAGAAGCTTAAGATAAAAAACTCTGGTGGAAAATGTAACCGGACTATTGCAATGCTTATAAGTGTTATATGGATGCAATGCCTCAGCATTACGTAATGAAATGCTAATCAAGCCCTTAACAGTAGGGTGCAAAGGTTAAGGGATGTTTACTAATGTGTTGTGTCTGTAAATTTTGTCAGGCAAAAAACAGCACGAAACCTAGAGAGGAATAGAATGGCTATACAACCACCGTTACGAGAACTACCGATAGCGACCGCTGATAATGGCTTCTATACAGACTTTAATAAAATTGTTTCACTTACCTCAAAGATCGTAATCGCATTGCTTGTGGTCTGGGCAGCAATATTCCCAGGTAACGCTGGTGAGATACTGGGTGCTCTAAAGTCTTGGTCGTTTGCAAATTTAAACTACTACTACACTTGGGCTGTCGCCTTTTTTATCGTCGTCTGCCTTGTAATTGCTATACATCCGGTGTGGGGAAAAACAGTGTTGGGTGATGGTGGTAAACCTGAGTTTTCGAACTTCTCATGGTTTTCCATGATGTTTGGCGCAGGTATTGGTATTGGGATGCTTGGCTACGCAACAGGCGAACCCATGTGGCACATCGGGGACAACCCTCTCATTCGCTTGAGCAATACTGACGTACAGACAGCATTGGATGCGGCAGGTATCGCGGTGGCAGAAGGCAGTACCGTCATGGCCACCTATCTAGCGCAAGTAGAGGCGGGTACCGTTGCTGCAATTCCGGACTTAGTCGTCGCCAAAACAGAATCTGCAATCACGTCAACCTACCGATACTCTTTCTTGCATTGGGGGTTTGGCGCATGGGCTTGTTATGCTCTGGTAGGTATCTCACTTGCATTTTTTGCCTACTCTAGAAACCTGCCGTTAACGATACGTTCAACTCTTGCGCCTCTATTCGGGCGAACTTTAACTGGCCCTGTTGGTCACCTTATCGATATCACTGCAGTTGTGGCAACCATTCTGGGCATCAGCCAGACAATTGGATTGGGGCTGGAGTCATTTTCGGCTGGTCTATACAACTTTACCGGCTTAGAATGGTTAATGACGACCAACGATGAAGGTGTACTGGTTGCTTCTACTGCTTCTATGTTACTCGCCCTTGCCGTTGTGATGCTTTTTTCAACTTTGTCAGCGCTGTCAGGAGTAGGCAAAGGTATCAAGTGGTTGAGTAATATTAATATGGTGTTGTCGTTTAGCTTACTTGCCTTCTTCGCGGTTTTTGGTTCCACTGTATTTGCGTTGAAAATATTGGGCTTTGGTATTGTTGACTACATCATTCATCTTCCAGCGATAACGTTTCAGGTATTTCCGGCTGACGGTCCAGGGAGCGCAGGAGAGTGGCAGGGTTGGTGGTCTATTTTTTACTGGGCATGGTGGATAGCATTTGCACCGTTTGTGGGAATCTTTTTAGCGAGAATTTCGAAAAACCGCACCATTCGGGAGTTTGTTGTCGGGTCAGTTCTAGCACCATCATTGATGTGCTTTTTATGGTTTGCTCTACTGGGTGGAACCGCAATTGATTTGGAGCTCAATGGTGCGGCAAACGGCAGTATATTCGCTAAAAGTCTGACTGCGCAGTTATACGAAACTATCAATGTTCTGATGCCGCAGGCAGCCGCATTCTTATCCGTGCTTATTGTTATTCTGCTGCTAACCTATCTCGTTACATCAGCAGACTCGGCTGTATTGGTTGTCAACACCATAAATGCAGGTGGTTCTCAGGAAGCTGCGACAAAGCATCACATCATAATATGGGGCCTTATTTTGACGGCTGTTATTGCGGCCTTGTTATTGGCCGGAGGGCTTGATGCTATACAGTCGGCAATGATAGTCGGTGCGATACCATTTTCTTTTATTATGATCTTGATGTGTTTTTCCTTGCTCAAGGCCTTGATTAGAGACGATATGCGCAGAAAGAGTAATTGACCCACTCGTTAGTCTCTAATGTCGAGAAATGCACAGTGCCCGGTAATCGATCGGGCACTGAGCAATGCTCTCATTGCCTAATATTTTTCCACAGACGTCCCAGAACTTTGATAAAACAGTAAACTTGTATTAAATACGCATCCCGTCAACTTGGTGCAAATCAATACAGCCCAATGTGAATCGCGTACGCACGATTAAATAGATTTAGAAGAAGATATTCATGCAAGTAACGGAAGCTCAACATAATTTTGTTGGAGAGATAGTCGATTTGGTTGCTGCTTTGTCCGGCGATGAACGTGAAATTCATCCAGAAACAGCGATAGCATCGGCTGCGCGCTTAGCGGGGAGCTTTATGTTTCGCTCGTTTGATTTAGAGTTGGCAGGTGTTGAGCCGGGCACGTTGATCTTATCCAAAGAAGCCGACGAGAAAGCACCGCATCTTGTTGAAATTATGACTGCGGCTTTAAAGATGTTTGATGACAGGCTTGATACGAGCAAGTTAGGTGGCCAGCACAGGATGATGGGCGAAGAGCCTAAGCTCGAAATTGCACAATCATTAAAAGCCCTACAATATGATGCGATGCTAAAAGCACAATCTCACAGCTTAGGCCCAGTGCAGGCTGCTGAAGCGGTTGCTATTGCCACAGCCTTTGTGGTTAAGGAGTGTATTGCCAATATAGGTATTGACGTCGGGTTTAATGTGGGTGCGGCAGGGTTTGTCGAGGGATGTAAAACTGTCCCGCCTGCCTTAGTGCCCCCTTCGGTGCAGCATTAAGCGTTATCCGTATCTTCTTCTAGATCAGTTGATAAACAATGATAGGTAACACCACTGAGATTAGCCCCAGGCGTCCAGCGCTCGCTGTATTGCTGTCGTTTATTGTGCCTGGTCTTGGGCATGTTTATGCTGGCAACTTAGCAAAAGGCTTAGTGTTAAGTATATTTATTTTCGTTGCTCTGTTAAATGCAGGAATGCTGTTCGATATGTCTACGTTTTATGCAACGTGGCTATTGCGGATAGGCATAGTGTTATTTTTCCTCTATGTGCTTATCTCTGCTTTTTTTCTGGCCAGAAAAAATCAGGTTTATAGGCTTAAAAAATTTAATCGTTGGTATATCTATCTTGCGATATTTGTTGTCATAATTTCTCTTGCTAACTTGGCCCTTAGGCATGCAAATAATATTTTGGGCACAACAACATTTAGAGTAGTTAGCGCATCAATGGCGCCAACCATCGAAAAAGGCGATTTCATTTCGGTTGACACTCGGTATGCCTCTCCGGTGGTGGGAGATGTCGTGATATATGTATACCCTAAAGACCGAACCAAAGAATTTGCCGGCAGAATAGCGGCAATAGGGGGCGACTCCATTTCGATAGATGGTGGTGCTGTTATCCGCAATGGCCAAGTGGAGCCTAAGCTCGATGTGGCCATTGATCGCAAGGAGAGCGCGCGTTCAGTCTCGATGGAAAGCCAAACCCTATCAGACGATGAATTCTTTGCTTTAGGCGATTGGCGGGACAACAGCAACGATAGTCGCAACTGGGGCACGGTGCCGGTGGCTGATATTGTTGGTAAGGTTAGGGTTATTTGGTTTTCTAAAACGCGTGAAAGAATTGGGACGGAAGTAGAATAACCATAGCAATGGTTCGCTTATTACCGACTATCGGGTTGCTAACGCAATAATAAGGTTTGCAAAGCCCGCCCAACAACGCCTTGCTCATCAAACAATAAAGCGTCAGCCATACCAATACCATTAGGCTCCCAATACCCAACGCTTTGGGTGCCAAACCATTCTCCCTGCGGTGGTCGATGTAGGAGTAAGGTTAAATCAGTATTCATAAACGCTACCTGCTGTGGTTCAGCGTTACGACCAAAAGCATTGCCGCAATCTGCCAATGGGCATATGCGTTGGAAAGGGGTGGGGGATTCATCTGCTAATAATGGGACTGTCTTTAACCAAGCAGTTGTTGGCCCCGGAGAGCTGTCTTGGCCATCTGGGTATCGGGTTTCTACTCCACTACCATTAAATGCTGGCAAACCGTGCAGCGTATCAACGATCGGGAAATTGCCAATCGTCGCATCACTTGCTTTGCCAAAAGATCGCGTATGGCTTGGTCTAGATTTAATCGCTTGGTGCGCCATGTGTAAACCAGTGGCGCTGATAACTGTTTTACCTTCCTCGTTGATCAAATGTGCCTTAGAGGTGCTCACTGTTTTGCCGTCTCGTGTGATTTGAGCTTCTACTCTAAAACCACTAAATGGCACGGGCCTTAAAAGTTCGACTGTTAGCCTGCAGAGTTGTTTTTTAGGTAATGCTAACTCCATTGCGCGAGCTAAGATTCCGCTAGGCGGCCCTGCATGGCAGGCATTCTCATCCCATGGACCTCGCGTGTGAGCGGTGGGCTTAAAGAATTCGCCATCTTGGGTGAAAAAACAGTCGGGTATTGTTGCTTGTGTCATAGCGTTGTGAATCTACTAGGCCAAACGATACGGTATCAAACCTCGATTGTGTTGATCGACTTTTATTTTACGTTTTAGTGGTGGCATCGCCCGTTGGTGGCAATTGGCGCGATCGCAGATGCGACAAGAAATACCAATAGGCTCATAGGTGCCGGTTTTGTCGGTATCGAGTGAGTCGGCATACACCACCTCACGCGCGTGGATGATTTCACAACCTAAAGCTAAGGCGTACTTCTGCACAGGTTGCCCATAATAGCCAGTCGGTTTTTCTACTGAACGGGCAAGGCATAAGTAGCGAACGCCGTCAGGGGTCTCTGCTAGCTGTCTAAGTAGCCTGCCTGGGTATTCAAAAGCTGCATGAGCATTCCATAATGGGCAGGCTGATCCAAAGCGGGCGAACTGCAGTTTTGTTGCGCTGTGGCGTTTGGTAATGTTGCCCGCTTGGTCAACCCGTGCGAAGAAGAATGGTAATCCTTTTTTGCCAGGGCGTTGTAATGTACTTAAGCGATGAGCTATTTGCTCTACGCTTGCGCCAAAGCGATGCGCTAGCAAATCAAGGTCGTGGCGTTCGGCTTTGGCAACATCATGAAACTGCGTATAAGGCAGTAAAGTTGCACCGGCAAAATAGTTGGCTAATCCGATTTTGCATACTGCGATGGCATCTTCAGTTTGAAAGCCAGCGTTTTCTGCCAGTGTTTGCATTATGTCGTCATGTTCGATCAAGGCAATCTGATGCGCAATCTGAAATGCTCGGGTTGACGCTGGGCTTAGTGAGTGTAGGTATAGTGTTTTTGAATTTGCGTCGTACCGGCGTAGCAACTGCAGAGACTGTTTATCATCTTCTAGTTTTATGGAATGCTTATGTTGTTTGTCTAGGTACTGCGTTAGAGCAATAATGCTGTCGGAGCTGAGTTTATTAAGTTTGCCTGCTAGCGCCTCTGCGGCTAAGTCGAGCTCGTGCACATAGTTGTCGTTGTAATGAAAAAAATCGCGTACTTCATCATAGGGCGTGGGCTCATTCAATGCACCCGATTGCTCAAGGCTATGATCAAGCTCTACCAGTTGCTCTCCTGCGCGACGCATCGCTTGATGCATGGCGATAAACGCACGCGCAACTGTAGGTGTGTTTTGGCACAGAAACTTCAGATCGCGTGGCGTGGGTTGTTTGGTCACAAACATAGGGTCAGCAATAATTTCTGACACGTCGGCTAAAAGGCGATCACTATCGTTCTCAGACAAGCTAGCGATATCAACGGCAAAGGCTTCAGCCAAGGCGAGTAATACCGAAGCAGTAACGTGCCGTTGGTTGTTCTCCATTTGGTTGAGATAGCTGGTAGAAATGCCCAGTTGCTCAGCAAAGCGAGCCTGGGTGAGCTTGTGCTGGTCGCGGATTTCGCGAAGATTCTGACCGATGAAGAGTTTGCTTGTACGCATTATACTAATTTGCAAATGTGTGTTTGCGAATAACAAATATTACACATGTATGCATGATTAATCTGTCGGTTTGGTCAAATGCTGCTTAACTTGTAGGGATACGCTATCGCTCGGCGTGTTGAGCTGAATCGAGTTAGGTTTAGATGTGGGCTAACACGTTGATATTAATAGATAATATTGTGAAGTTCGAACCTTAAGTACAGGGAATCTTATGAGCACCGTAATCGAAGAACTAGAAGCTAAACGCGCCGAAGCGCGTCTTGGGGGTGGGCAGCGACGGATAGATGCCCAGCATGCCAAGGGCAAGCTTACCGCTAGAGAACGCATTCAGCTGCTGCTCGATGAGGGTAGTTTCGAAGAATACGATATGTACAAAACTCACCGCTGCACCGATTTTGATATGCAGAAGCAGCAGCCTCCGGGTGATGGAGTGGTCACGGGTTGGGGCAAGATCCATGGTCGACCTGTTTACATCTACGCGCAAGACTTCACGGTGTTTGGTGGCTCCTTGTCAGAAACCCATGCCGAGAAAATTTGTAAGGTGATGGATTTAGCCGTACAAAACGGTGTGCCGCTGATAGGGCTTAATGATTCAGGTGGCGCACGTATACAAGAGGGCGTTGCATCACTGGGTGGTTACGCGGAAGTGTTCTGGCGCAACGTACAAGCGTCGGGTGTGGTGCCGCAAATTTCTGTGATCATGGGGCCGTGTGCAGGTGGTGCGGTTTATTCACCGGCCATGACTGATTTTATCTTTATGGTCAAAGATACCAGCTACATGTTTGTTACTGGCCCCGATGTAGTTAAAACGGTTACCAATGAAATTGTCACTGCTGAGGAGCTTGGTGGTGCGGCCACGCACAATCGCAAGTCTTCTGTGGCCGATGGTGCCTTCGATAACGATGCGCAAACTCTTGCTGCAGTGCGAAAGCTCTACGCATACTTGCCCTTGTCGTGTAGAGAGCCAGCGCCGCTGTTACCCACGCAGGATCCGTCCAATCGTATTGAAGAATCGTTAGATCGGTTAATACCGGATAACCCTAACAAACCCTATGATATGCGCGAGACGATCGAGAAGATCGCAGATGAGGGAACATTCTTTGAAATACAAGCTGAGTTCGCGCAAAACATTTTATGTGGCTTCGTGCGTATGGCTGGGCAAACCGTCGGTGTAGTCGCTAACCAACCAATGGTACTTGCCGGGTGCCTGGATATAGATAGTGCAAAAAAATCCGCACGCTTTGTGCGTTTTTGTGATGCCTTTAATATACCCATACTCACCTTGGTAGACGTGCCTGGCTTCTTGCCAGGTACCGCACAAGAGTACGGCGGCATTATTAAGCATGGCGCTAAGCTCTTGTTTGCGTATGCGGAGGCTACTGTGCCGAAGATTACTGTTATTACTCGTAAGGCTTACGGCGGTGCATACGACGTAATGGCCTCCAAACATATTCGCGCCGATATTAACTACGCGTGGCCTAGTGCTGAAATTGCTGTGATGGGTGCTAAAGGTGCAACTGAAATACTGTACCGCTCTGAGCTAGATGATAAGGAAAAAATTGAGCAGCGCACGGCTGAGTACGAGGCGCGTTTTGCCAACCCCTTTATCGCAGCACAGCGTGGGTTTATCGATGAAGTGATTCAACCGCATTCCACTAGGCGCCGAGTCATTAACTCACTAGAGATATTGAAAAACAAGACAGTGAATATGCCCACTAAAAAACACAACAATATCCCACTATAAGGAGCGATCAACATGTTTAAGAAAATTCTGATTGCTAACCGTGGTGAGATTGCCTGCCGAGTAATACGCAGTGCTCGCAAGATGGGTATCGCAACTGTTGCGGTGTACTCCGACGCTGATGCGCAGGCGCAACATGTAAAGCAGGCTGATGAAGCTGTTCACATTGGTGAATCACCTGCCAGTGAAAGCTATTTGGTTATCGATAAAATTATTGATGCCTGTAAGCAAACTGGTGCGCAAGCTGTGCATCCGGGTTATGGCTTCTTATCTGAACGTGTCGAATTTAAAACCCGCTTGGCGGAAGCTGGTATTGTTTTTATTGGCCCTGGTGAACAGGCCATAGAGGCGATGGGCGATAAAATTACATCTAAAAAGATAGCGGCAGATGCCGGCGTTACCACGGTGCCAGGTTTTATGGGTCTAATTGATAGCGCCGAGCATGCGGTTAAAATAGCATCGGAAATCGGCTACCCAGTGATGATCAAAGCCAGTGCCGGCGGTGGCGGTAAAGGTATGCGTATCGCTTGGAATGATGCAGAAGCGCGCGAAGGCTATGACCGTTCTCGCTCAGAAGCGCAATCATCGTTTGGCGACGATCGCTTATTTATCGAAAAGTTTGTTACCGAGCCTCGCCATATCGAAATTCAAATCTTGGCGGATTCGTTCGGTAATACGATATACCTAGGTGAGCGAGAATGTTCGATTCAGCGGCGTAATCAAAAGGTCATCGAAGAAGCACCTTCGCCGTTTCTAGATGAGTCAACTCGCAAACGGATGGGTGAAGAGGCTGTCGCCTTAGCAAAGGCGGTTAACTACGAAAGCGCCGGTACGGTCGAGTTTATTGTTGATAAAGAACGTAACTTCTACTTTCTCGAAATGAATACACGCTTGCAGGTTGAGCATCCGGTGACTGAGCTTATTACCGGTGTGGACCTAGTTGAACAAATGATTAGCGTTGCCAATGGTGAAAAGCTTACGCTTAAACAAGACGACATAAAGCTTAATGGCTGGGCAATGGAGAGTCGTCTTTATGCCGAAGATCCGTACCGTAAATTTCTCCCTTCTATTGGCCGCTTGGTTAAGTACCGCCCTCCCAATGAAGTGAGCTTAGTGAATAAAGTTGTCAGAAACGACACTGGCGTTGTAGAAGGTGATGAGATCAGTTTGTACTATGACCCAATGATTGCCAAGCTGTGCACCTGGAGCGACACTCGAGAGCACGCAATTGACGAGATGTCGGCGGCGTTAGATCAATTTGAGCTCGAAGGAATTGGTCATAACATTCCTTTTTTATCCGCTGTGATGCAGCATGATCGATTTATATCTGGGAATATCACTACTGCATTTATTGACGAAGAATATCCAGACGGGTTTAACGGTGTGGAGTTTGATGATGATAGTGTGTTAAAAGTGATTGCAGTCTCTTTGCTGGCTTATAGCGTCGAACATACCCGTATGGCTGCATCTAGCACGGCTACACCTGTCAGTAGTGGCCCATTCGAAAGAGTGGTCAGAATAAACAGAGAAAACCATCGTGTCACCTATACCGCTAATGATGAAGGGATTAGCTTTGCGTTAGCAGGTGATGAATCGATGCAGCTTAAAAGTGATTGGGCGCCAGGCGATACACTGATTCATGGCAAGCTTGTTACTGCTGAGAATAATGGCGCAGCATTCTCCGCCAAGATTAATGCAACCATAGACGGTTATCGTATCCGCATGGGGGGTATTGACACCAGTACATTAGTGTTGTCTGCTGCTCATGCTGAGCTCCATGATTTACTACCTGAAAAACAAGCACCCGATACTTCTAAGTATTTGCTATGTCCAATGCCAGGCCTTCTGCTCTCACTGCAAGTGGCAGAAGGCGACGCGGTGGAAGAAGGCCAAGCTTTGGCGATAGTTGAGGCGATGAAAATGGAAAACGTATTGCGCGCTGAAAAAGCAGGCACCGTCAAGTCGATACGCTGTGCCGAGGGTGATAGCCTTGCCGTGGACGAAACCATAATGGAGTTTGGTGATGAATGACACGCCAAAGAAATGGATTGATCTTGCCACAGCGGAACAAAAAGGCGCAGATCCATCCAAGCTGACTCGCACAACATCTGATGGTATTAAGATAAAGCCGTTGTACACCGCTGATGATGTGCCTGATGCAGCAGCTAAGGAGTTACCTGGGTTTGAGCCCTTTACTCGTGGTGTTAAAGCCACTATGTATACAGGTAGGCCATGGACGATTCGGCAATATGCTGGTTTTTCAACAGCAGAAGAATCCAATGCGTTTTACCGAAAAAACTTAGCAGGCGGCCAAAAGGGGTTGTCAGTTGCATTTGATCTGGCAACGCATAGAGGTTACGACAGCGATCATCCACGTGTCACTGGCGATGTGGGTATGGCCGGTGTGGCGATTGATTCAGTTGAAGATATGAAGATTCTCTTTAACGGTATTCCACTGGATTCAATGTCGGTATCGATGACGATGAACGGCGCAGTCATACCCACCTTGGCGATGTTTATCGTGGCAGGTCAAGAGCAAGGAGTTGATACAAAGGCTTTATCTGGCACTATTCAAAACGATATATTAAAAGAGTTCATGGTGCGTAATACTTATATCTATCCACCCGAGCCCTCCATGCGAATAGTGGCCGATATCATTGAATACACGGCTGCTAATATGCCGAAGTTTAATTCGATATCAATATCGGGTTATCACATGCAGGAAGCAGGCTCAACCTTAGCGCAAGAGTTAGCGTTCACCTTGTCTGATGGGATGGAGTACGTAAGAGTTGCAAAAGCACGCGGCTTGAATGTGGATGCATTTGCGCCACGGCTTTCATTCTTTTTTTGTATTGGCATGAACTTCTTTATGGAAGTCGCCAAATTGCGAGCAGCTCGGCAGATGTGGTCAAAGATCATGACAGATTTTGGTGCTACTACCGATCGCTCAAAATCGTTACGAACGCATTGCCAAACATCAGGTGTGTCCTTAGCGGAGCAAGACCCATACAACAATGCCGTTCGCACCAGCTATGAAGCCATGGCAGCAGTATTAGGTGGCACGCAGTCATTGCACACCAATTCGTTTGATGAGGCCATCGCCTTACCTACGGAAGCATCTGCCCGTCTTGCGCGTAATACCCAGTTGATATTGCAACATGAGACAGGTGTTACCGATACGGTGGATCCTTTAGGTGGTTCATATTATGTTGAAGCGCTAACCAAAGAGATGGCCGATGAGGCATGGAAAATTATCGACGAGGTTGAAGCCTTAGGTGGGATGACCAAAGCGGTTGCCTCCGGAATGCCAAAAGCACGGATCGAAGCGGCCGCTGCCAACCGTCAAGCGCGCGTTGATCAAGTGCAAGATGTGGTTGTTGGCGTCAATCGTTACCGTCTCGAAGATGAACCAACGATTGATGCGCTGGAAGTGGATAACAGCAAGGTGCGTCAATCGCAAATTGACCGCTTGACCTCCATCAAAGCAACTCGTGCTGATGCTCAATGTAAGGCTGCGCTTAACGCAATAGAGGAGGCGAGTAGCAGTGGTAAAGGTAATTTACTCGAGCTTGCTATTGAGGCCGCTCGGCATCGGGCAACTCTGGGTGAAATTTCCTCGGCTATGGAGTCTAGCTTTGGTCGTTACCAGGCAGAGCCTGAAATCGTCGGTGGCGTGTATGGCGATGCAGTTGCTGATTCACCCGAATACAAAATGCTGCAAGAGCGCATAAAAGAGTACGTTACTGAACATAAACGTCAACCTCGAATTTTAGTGGCCAAGATGGGCCAAGACGGTCATGACAGAGGGGCTAAGGTCATCGCCTCTGCATTTACTGATATGGGGTTTGATGTCAGCTTGTCTGATTTATTTGAAACCCCAGCTGAGGTTGCTCAACGAGCGATTGATTTAGGTGTTGATGTTGTTGGCGCATCGTCACTTGCCGGTGGGCATAAAACCTTGCTGCCAGAACTAGTGATTGAGCTTAAAAATAAAGGCCGAGAAGATATAAACGTTGTGTGTGGTGGCGTTATTCCAGAGCAGGATTATGCATTCCTACTCGATGCTGGCGTGGATGAGATATTTGGCCCTGGCACCAATGTGATGGATGCAGCGCAGGCGGTCTTGAGTAGGATAAAAGGAGAACGGCGTAACCGCTAAAATTTGGACAGCAGAGATTTACGGCTTTCAGCGGCTGTATTTTCATCTAAATTCTTGTAGATACTTATAAGGTGATTGTTTGACTGCCGGCTCCATGGCCGCTGGAAAAACGCTCGCTGAAAGAACATCAATCTAATTGGTCTGAAGTTAGGACCGGGTAGATGCCTTGCCACTAATGCTAGCCTATCTGATGCCGGATTGAGCAACACGGCCCACTTGAATAGACTGAATGCGCGCTCGAATTGCTTTTCGCTCACCAAGGTTGCCACGGCGAAAGCTATTGCCTCAACAAGGTCAGGGTCTATCGAAAATGCACTCATTGCCATGTCAATGGATGCTTGTCGACGCTCCGCACTTTTTGATGTCTGGCAGCACTTCGCTGCAAAAAAACAAAGTTCGGCAGAGTCGGGCCACAGGCGCATTGCTTCTTCCAGACAATCGATTGCTTTTTCCGGGTCGGCCTGCAGCAGGGCTTCAGCCTCATTTTTAAGCGCTTTAGCCTTAAGTACTTCCAAACCAGCTTCGATGGCTGCCTGTTCCTCCAGTCTTGCCAAAGCAAAAAAATCTAATGCATCGTTATCCAAATCTTTTAGCTCAGCAGTGCTTGGATGGGTTAGAAAACACTGAGCTCTTGCGAGACGCCTTGCGACTTGTGTCTTAACTAACGTTCGCAATTGATCTGCATCGTTGACCTCCGCTCCAAGTGTGTACATCATGTGATAGCGGGCACATCGTTGGATAGCGTCCTTAGAGCTTGGTGTCACTTGCATTAATTTTTTGTCAACGTCTTGCGCTATATCGACTAGTCCAGAGAACCTATCGAGCAACGCAGTGTCGTGGCCAATCCTAGTCCCTATTGGAAAGTATCCGAACTGCATAAATAGCTCTCGGTCGTAGGACAAACTAAAAGCATTATGGTCTAACTGCAGCGTGGGAACGATATTGGAGTGGCAAAGCCAAACCCAAGTTGCAAGCGCCGCTTGTGATGAACCTGGTATTGGATGTACATACGAGGGCACCGCGGCGTAACCTTTCAAATGCGTCGCGAGCCTCTCTTCAAGCCACCCCTCAGTCGCCACATAATTGGAAGATAGAAAAGCGATGAATTTTGCTTCGCTGGCGTCAATTCCAACGTTCCGAGCGGCACCTGAATTAATCCGCGTTTCAACACTCACAAGGCGGATCGCATCTAGATGCTCTACTAGAGCGTCCTTTGCCGAACCGCTACCGGAATGGACAACTACAATTTCGCAGGAAACCGATTGCGAGCGTAAAGATGCTACAGCGGTGGCCAGATCTTCGGCATTGCCTTCATCGACGACGACAACTGCGATCTGAGCTTCATTGACGTTCTTGCCAGTGTGGACGAAAGCTGCCTTACGAACAGAGCTTGGCAGCCAGCGCCGCCAAGTCGCGTCGGGATCGTAAAACTTGTCTGGAGAACGGCAAAGCTGCTGCTTCAAATCATCGCTACAGTCGAACTTGGGGCACACTGTATCGATTTTAGTGATGACGTCTTCGGCAGCGTCATTGAGGCCCATGTTCAAAAATGCTTGCGCTAACAGTCGCAGAGCAAGCAGAGGCTCTTTCGTTTTTTGCGTTAGTGTCTGGCATATATTGCAAGTAACACGTGGCGATTCTGCTAAAAGAGCGCTCTGTGCGCAAAGTAGTGCTAATTCGAGATCGTTCGGGTGTTCGACAAGCAGCTCTTGAGCAAGATGCATGGCGTTTTCATAGCCTCCCATCTTTAATGTCTGGATGAGCCTGCGAACTGAATGCGGCAAAGGATCACGACTATCGGCAGACAAAGTGAATTGATCTGTGTCCACCCCCCATAGACCACCGTCGTCAACAAAGGGCGGCACAAACTTTCGGGACTCGGGTATAGCGTATAGCTTCTGGCCGCGTTCATCATCAATATAGTCATACCCGATTTTCTGAAAATTTCGATCAGGGTCTGAATCTGCGTAGAGTCTTTGTCGCAGGGTGCGGCGTTCTGGCGACGCCATTCTGAGGTGGAAATACTCAAGCCCAGATGGCTGCGTGGGTAATTCGAGAGCGTTTCGCGACCACAATCCGTGTAATCTGTCTTTGTCCGGTTCCATCCCTGGATAGCATGGAAACAGTCTTTGACGAGGCCGATTGCTCCAGATTCCGTCTGCACGGTATTCCTCGGCATTAAACATTTCTCGGCATTCAAAGGTCCAAATGACCGGCCCCTGTGAAGTAAGAAAGGCCATTTTCTCGGTAAGTGATCTTTCGAATCTCTCATCTGGATCAACGGCAAAGATCCAGTCTGCTCCCATTTCGCGCGCGGCCGCATAGAGGGCGTATTGTCTGTTTGCCTCGTTGGAAAGGGAAACCGTTGAGAGCCTATCGTCAAAAGATGCGTAGCCGTGAATAGATGGCCCGATATTTTCGATCAAGTCGGGGACGAGATGAGCATCATAGCGAAATGAAAAGACCGCTATAACCATCGGTTCATCATTATCAGGTTGACGGAGCATCTTCCTGTTCAGGTTTTTCTCGAACCGGCCATTCTCACTTTTTAAAAACGGGGATTGTTGATAAAGCTTTTTTGTCTTTGCATACTCTCTGTTTACCAAGTGATACAAGTTGCGCTCTGTCCGAAATTCCTCTTTCCACTTTGTCTTTTGTGTCCAGTCAGCCCATGCAGCTTCGCGTTGGTCAGTCGCAGCTTCCAACAATTGATCAACAAAGTACTCTAATTGGAAATGTTTCAAGTCAGCTGCGTCATTTTCTGAAACCCAGCCTTTTGCATTGGAATAACCGTGTAAAAGCTCTGCTGCAATTGCTTCGGCGGATCGCGTGATTTGGGAAGATCTGCCTGAAAAATTTTGCTGTTCATCTTCTTGTGTCCAAGGGGCAAGCCATCCAGGGCCCTGGAAATGGTCATAGCAAAAGACTGGTCGTCTTGAGCGGAAACTGTATTGAACTGACTTGCCTATGGTTACGACGGCATCGCATTGCTCGATGTCGTCGGGTGTAACCCGTCTGTTATTTGATGGCCTTCCGATCCGACGAACCTCAACACCTTCCGTCTTCAGTATTTCAAATGCCTCTGCAAGCTCGGTTGGCATGTGATTAGAAATTGACAAGAGCGTCTGAAGTGTCAAGTTTTCCCTCGCGCCTAGTTCAAAGCAAGCGGGAGCTGGATTCTGAAAAAGCTTGACATTGTGAAGCCCGTGCAGCTTAAGTTCATGCCGTGTTTCTTCTGAATTAGCGTAGATCACATCGGCCAAAGCGGATTCGACAAACGGCCCTGGGAGTTCAAATGGCTCAAAGGGTGATAGATGGAAATAGGCTATATATGGGCGTTTAGTACGGGCAAACAATACCTCGAAATCTGAAACAGTTAGGGTTGATAGTCCTTGGTGCAGGACAAGTATTAGATCTATTGTTTGCAGATTGCTTCGGCTAATGCCATCTTGTAGAACCCTCCAATCACGGGTTGCTTCGTGGACAAATTTGGGCGAAGCAAAAGGGCTTGAAATTTTAACGCGATGCCCTCTGGATTGAAACTCTTCGACAAGTTCCAGGCAAACCGTCTCAGAGCCCGCCCACGTACTCAGGTGATGGCAAAAGATCAAAATGTTCATTTTGCTTGATATCCAAAATAAATTTGGTGCAGCTCTTAGCGGCCTGGCACAACGCTAATTCGCTCCATGTCTATTGTTTGCTGATGGCCTAGAGTATAGTTGGCTAGCAGACAATAACGCATTCGATTTAGATGATTTATACAATAGACCACGTGGTGCTAACAACGAACGACATTGATCGGTGCGTTGAGTTTTACGTAAAAGTATTAGGCATGAGCTTAAAAACCTTTGATGATGATCGCAAGGCGTTAATGTTTGGTGAGCATAAAATCAATTTGCATGTTGCTGGCAAAGAGTTTAATCCCCATGCATCTAATCCAACGCCAGGCTCTCAAGATTGGTGTTTTATCTGCACAACACCGGTAGCAATTTGGGTAGAGACCTTCAACGAAGCTGGCGTTAAGGTCATCGAGGGGCCAGTAGAGAGAGCAGGCGCCTTAGGGCCGATTACATCGGTTTATGTAAACGACCCTGATGGTAATCTTATCGAGATAGGTAACTACAGCTCCGAGGTTAAGTTGCTTTATTGAATATCGGTACCGTAGTGTTTATTTCAGCAGGTGTAAATCCAAATACCTGTCCATAAAAGTACAGTTCCGATTCAAGCGCTGTGATTATATTCTCAGCCTTTCGAAAGCCGTGTTGCTCGCCTTTAAATTCGATATAGGCAACCGGTACGTTTCTCTCTTTTAGTGCGTCCACTATCATGCGTGATTGCGATGGCGGTACGATGGCATCTTCATCACCTTGCAAAACAATCATCGGTGCAGTTAAGCCTTCCAAATGATTGATAGGTGAGCGCTCTTGGTAAAGTGCTTTCGCCTCTGGGTATGGGCCAATCAATCGATCTAAATAACGGCTTTCAAACTTGTGTGTATCGTCGGCTAGGTCTTCAAGGTTTGCAACTCCGTACATATTGGCACCCGCCGTAAACACAGAATGCATCGCTAATGCGCACAGCACAGTAAAACCACCCGCGCTGCCACCGCGAATAATCAGCTTATTCTCATCTGCTTTGCCCTGAGCTGCTAGGTAGCGTGCAGCATTGATGCAATCGTCAACATCGTATACCCCCCAATTGCCTTCAAGCTTTTTACGATAACGGCGTCCAAAGCCACTGCTGCCGCGATAGTTAACATCAACCACGGCAAAGCCTCGGCTAGTCCAAAAATTACGACCCAGGTTAAGCTGCGAGCGAGCGGCGGACGTCGGGCCGCCGTGTGCTAATACGATCAAAGGCGGAGCAGTTGACGGCTCTGGTGTGTAAGCAGGATTGGCAGGAGGGAAGTACAAGGCATAGGATTGTTCGTTCTCGCTAGTGTCATAACTAATCACCTCTGGCGTCGGTAAAAATGCTTCGTCGTAATCAAGTTGACGAGTTTGGCTAACGATTTGCCCATCAAACATCACCACCGTTTCGCTTTGCCAACCTGCTGCTGCAAAGGCTACGTGAGCACCTGAGGTTCGTACAGAGTGAAACGCTGTGTATTGCGGGTACCCATCCAGATATTCAACACCGCTGTTAAAGCGTGCAGCGATAATGCTACCCGTATCGGAAAATGCATAGCGCGCAAGGCCAAATACCCAAGGCGGGTAGCCGATTTCACCTTCAACCTCTATTACGGGTGTGCTGCTGCCATACTGGTATAACTGCCATAGATCGGTTCTATCTGATAAGTAGTGCAGAACCCCATCAGGCGACCACAGGGGTTGCACGATGGCTTCATTTTTACCGCCTGCAACCAATTGAATATCACTTACCGCAATTGAGGTGTCAGAAGCAGCGAGGGTTGCAACGAATAGCTCGGTATCATCCCAAGGTAGATTAGGGTGTTGCCATTGTGTCCATGCCAACTGTTTACCGTCAGGGGAAATAACGGGTGATTGATAGAAGTCAGCGCCCTCAGCCAGGATTTGGTGAGCTTCTGTGCCGTCAGTTTTTATGGCCACCAGAAAGTTTTCGACATCGTGGCTATCTGGCAGGTGGCGTTCACCCACGGCGATGATCCATTGCTCGTCAGGTGTTACCGTCAAATCAGCGTATCGCAGTGCACGGGGCGTATCGGGTGCTGGGCTCAGCACTTGAACCGACTGGTCCGGCATAAGCTGTCGTATGCGCTGATCGCTGTCGTCGACGTAGTAAACAATCCCATTGTGTACCGTCCAAGCGCCACCGCCATACTCGTGTACTCGAGTGCGAACATTAGCGTCGGGGGCGGTCACTTCAGTACGGGTGCCGTCGTGCCAACGCATCAATGCGGCGCGGCCACCTTCGCTAGGGCGAGACTCGCACCACCACACAGCATCGCCATCTGGTATGACCTCTGAGATGCCTGCAACGCCTTGAACCAGCGATTCAGCGCTAATCGGGGAACGCCAGCTGCCGTAGGGTGCGGTGGTTGTCATGCTGTTTACTACCTGTGATGAGTAGTTAATTTATACGACATACCTGCAGCATTTGCCACCGCTAAATCCTGCGGTGGCGTGCCGCGTAAGCTTGTGCCATAGTCACGCCCATGAAACTTACTTTTGGTCGTGATCATCTAGCCATTCCTGGCCCATCCACCATGCCATCACGTGTGCTGGCGGCTATGCAACAAGCTGCGCCTAATATCTACGCAGGCCCACTGGTTGATCTAACAGAGCACACCTATCAAGGCCTGCTGCGGATTGCTAAATCCAGCGGGCAATTGATCAGCTACGTGGGCAATGGTCATGCTGCCTGGGAAGCTAGCTTGAGTAACACGCTGAGCCCTGGTGATGAGATTATTGCCTTGGTAAACGGACGCTTTGGTGGGATTTGGGCAACCGTTGCGGAGGCGTTGGGTGTCAAGGTGACATGGATCCGATCTGAAGGCCCGTCAGCAATCGACACCGATGCATTGTTGAGTGCGCTACATGCTGACGGCGGTCATAGAGTGCAAGCCGTACTAATGGTGCAAACTGATACCGCTAATTCAATTGTTAATAGTGTTGAAGCGGTTAGAAACACGATGGATGAAGCAGAGCATCCGGCGTTGCTTATGGTTGATGCCATTGCATCGTTTGCGTGTGAGCCGCTGCGCATGGATGATTGGGGAGTGGATGTGTTGGTGATGGCTTGTCAAAAAGGGCTAATGACGCCGCCGGGGCTTGCCTTTAATATTATTTCTGACAAAGTTTGGCCCTTTCATGCTAAGGCTAGTCTTAATACACCATATTGGGATTGGAAGCCGCGAGTAAGCGGTGAGTTGTTCCCAGAAAAATTTGGCGGTACGCCGCCCACCCATTTACTGCTTGCGTTAAGTGAGGCCGTAAAAATGTTAGAAGAAGAAGGTATTGAAAATACCTGGGCAAGACACAGAGCGCATGCAGAGTGTGTCTGGGCAGCCGTAGATGCATGGAGTGCCGGTGGTTATATACGATTCAATATCGATAATAAAGCGCTTCGTTCAACGGCCGTCACCAGTATCGTCACGCAGAATGAAGATGCTAAACGGATTCAAGAATGGATCAGTGACCATACCGGTGTGGTTTTAGGCGTAGGGTTGTTGCCTGAACAGGGCATCGATAATAGTCAATTTAGAATTGCTCATATGGGGCATTTATCTCCACCTATGATACTCGGCACCTTGTCATGCATTAACAGTGCATTAATTGCCTTGGATATTAAACATGGTGCTGGTGCACTTGATGCAGCTTGCAAGGTTATTGCGGCGCACTAACACCATATGCAATACGATTACATTATCGTTGGCGCAGGCTCAGCTGGTTCGGTCATCGCAAATCGGCTAAGCGAAAACGGGCGCTATACGGTGCTGCTACTAGAGGCAGGTGTCAGTGATAAGCGCTTCTATATTCAGATGCCCATTGGTTACGGCAAAGTCTATTATGACAAACGCGTTAATTACAAGTACATCACCGAACCGATCGAGTCATTAGCTGGGCGGCGTAGCTATTGGCCGCGTGGCAAAGTGTTAGGTGGGTCCAGCTCGATTAACGCAATGGTGTATGTGCGTGGCCATCCGAACGATTACGCCGAGTGGGAACAAGCCGCGAGTGGTTGGGGATGGGACAAGGTATCTAGCACCTTTAAAGCGATGGAATCCTATAGTGGTAAAGCAACATCGTATAGAGGAACAGATGGGCCATTGCATGTGTACGATGCTCACAACGATGTGCACCCATTATGTGACCAATACCTGAAAGGTGCTGAGCAAATGCAGCTAGGTGTTAATAGTGATTACAACGGCGAATCAATGCTCGGTGCCAGCCTGTATCAAATCACGACTTATAAAGGTTTGCGAGCATCAGCGTCGCGTTGTTATTTATGGCCAGCGATGAGCAGACCAAACCTAACAGTGCTAACACAAGCCGATGTGCAGAAAATTATTATTGAAAACGGCGAAGCAACAGGCGTTAGGCTTAAGCACAAGGGCAAGTTAACAAAAGCTAGTGCCAACAAAGAAGTTATCCTCTGCGGTGGTGCAATCAATTCACCAAAACTACTTCAACTCTCTGGCATAGGGCCAGGCGCATTATTGCAAGAGCACGGTATCGATATCGCTTACGCCAATAATCAGGTAGGTGAAAATCTACAGGATCATCTTGGTGCCGATATGATTTGTAAAAGCGCAATACCAACGCTGAATCAACAGTTACACCCTTGGTATGGCAAGTTGTTCGCAGGCATGAAGTTTCTATTAGCGCGTAAAGGCCCACTAACGCTTAGCCTAAATCAAGCAGGCGGCTTTGTTAAAACGCACCCGGATTTAGCCCAACCCGATATTCAGTTGTATTTCTCGCCTGTGAGTTATACAAGAGCGCCAGTTGGCACACGCCCGTTAATCAATCCTGATCCCTTCCCAGCATTTATGCTTGGATACAATCCCTGCAAACCTACGAGCTTAGGCTCTGTGCATATCGCTAGTGCAAACCCAAGCGATGCTCCCGTGATGAACCCCAACTATTTGGCAACCGATCAAGACAAGCAAACGATGCTAGCGGGGATAAAGCTGATACGCCAACTTGCAGCAACCCCTGCATTAAGCGCAGTGATCGAATCGGAGGTGTATCCGGGTAGTGATGTCACTACTGATCGACAGTTAGAAACGTTTATTGCAGAAAATGCCTGGACAGTGTTTCATCAATGTGGCACGTGCAGAATGGGAAACGATCCTAAAACATCAGTAGTGGATGCGCGCTTAAACGTTCACGGAGTGGGGCGATTGCGTGTAGCAGATGCGTCTGTGTTTCCTACTATCCCAACTGGCAACACTAATGCGCCGGCTATTATGGTGGGAGAGAGGGCGAGTGAGTTTATTTGCGGGGATGCTAGTTGATGGGTGCACCACAATCATGAGGATGTGGTGCCATAATGAGAAAGTCGATGTCCATCTGCTTTTTGGGAATTTCCTCATTGAGAGCACGGAATCTTGCTTCCAGAGGCTTGTGTAAGGATCAAAAACGCTCTTCGCTGATTTCTTCTGCGATAGAGAGCGTAAACCTTCTTCATCTCTTTTTCGACGTGTGCGTGCTCTTTTTGAAGAATCTCGAGCTGCTCTTGTTCGTTGCTCATGGTTTGGTCGGTCTGGGAGAGATAGGCGCTGATTTCGTCTTCGCTTGCGAACTACGACGATGACATGGTAGTTGCTTGTGCATAGCCTTTAAAGTAGGGTTATATGAAATCTGAATGATATCTTCATATCGGCCAGTGTGATCGGTCGGTC
>CALGND010000008.1 GCA_937958675.1 uncultured Granulosicoccaceae bacterium | reverse complement strand
AGCATCGGTGGAACTCGGGCGGCTACTGTTTTGGGATCCCATCCTTTCGGGTGATCAGGATATCGCGTGCGCATCGTGCCATCTGCCTGAGTTTGGCTACGCAGATGGCAGGCAGCGCTCAGCGGGTACCTCCGCTGTTGGGGCTGGCCCGAGCCGGGTTCCAGGACAGATTGGACAAGTGCCGAGGAACGCACAAACCATATTAAATACGGCATGGAACGGGATTAACGAATTGGGTGTATTTGATCCATCTACAGCGCCTATGTTTTGGGATAGTCGAACACAGAGTTTAGCCAATCAAGCACTAGAGCCCATTCGCTCGCGCGAGGAAATGCGTGGTGACAGTTTTACCGAATCGCAAATTGATGCTGTGGTAGTAGAAAGACTATCGAATAACGCGGAGTATCAGATTCTTTTCGAACAGGCGTTCGGCAGTAGCTCCGTTACTCTGGAAACACTGGCACAAGCGCTGTCTGATTTTCAAAGTACCTTGATCGCAAACAATGCACCATTCGATCGTTGGATGCGCGGTGATGAAAGTGCAATGACTAATCAACAATTGCAAGGCTTAACTGTGTTTGCCGAAACCGGCTGCGCTGATTGTCACAGTGGCCCGATGTTTTCTGATTATGAAACACACGTGTTAGGTGTGCCTGAAGCTGCGAACCTCGCTGAAGCAGACGAAGGTGATGGAAATTTTGGTTTTCGCACACCAACCTTACGTCAATTAACCTTTACTGCACCTTACTTTCATGGTGGACAAGAAAGTAATCTCGATGACGTGATCGATTTCTACGATAACCCCAACCAATCTAACAATCCAAATGTGCCTACCAACCAACTGGATCCTGACTTTCGCAATTTGCCTAATATCAATGGTAATGAAGCGAACGCCATTGAAGCTTTTCTGGAGTCATTAAGCGATGATAGCTTTGAGCGAACGCGCCCTGCCAGTGTCCCTAGTGGTTTGCCTGTTGGTGGTGCTTTGGAATAACTCTGGTAGCGTGCTCTGCAAAAGCGCAGGAGAAACAGCCATAGAAGTGTATGTCAAGGCGCTTTTGCGGTAAGGTTCGTTATCTAAGCGTGTTCAATTAATTGCGGGGACGAAATGGAAACAGGATTGAGATCTCGACCAATTCTGGTAACGGGCGCAACAGGTGGTATTGGAGCCGCGACTGTGAAGTTGCTAATCAAGGAAGAGGCAAATGTCATAGCCGCGGGCCGAAACCAGGAACGCTTGTCCGAGCTTGCTTCTGATACCGGCTGTAAGACTCTATCATTTGACCTAACATCGGAAGATGAAATCAAGTCCGCTCTTTCAGACCTGGAGATCTACGGTGTTGTTAATTGTGGCGGCTGGGGTGGTGAGATCGCAACGCCAATGGAAACCGACATTAGTGTGTTTGACAAAGTCATTGATATCAATGCACGAGGAACGCTACTGGTCACAAAATATGCATCAAAATCCATTATTGCAGCAGGTCTGGGCGGGGCTATCGTCAATGTCTCCAGTCAGGCTTCACTGGTTGGACTGGCAGGTCACATTTCTTACGCATCATCCAAGGGCGCAGTGGATGCGTTGACACGGGTCAGTGCACTGGAACTTGGCAAACACAATATTCGAGTTAACGCTGTTAACCCCACCGTAGTGATGACTCCTATGTCTGAATGGTATTGGGGGCGCGAAGACATTGGCGGGCCACTACTGGAGACTATGCCACTGCACAAATGGGCGACAGAGGAAGACTGCGCCGGTCCGATTGTTTTTTTACTGTCAGATGCTGCAGCAATGATCTCGGGGGTCTGCCTGCCAGTCGATGGCGGATATAGCGCTGTATAGCGCGCAGGATGCTGGGCGCGAGGGGGTCAGAATGCGTATTTACGAAAACTCCCATCGACCGGAATCAACACACCTGTCACATAGCGCGCCAGCGGCGAGCATAGAAACGTCGCCACAACTGCCATATCCTCGGGTTCACCAATGTAGCCGATTGGAATCTCTTCTTCAGCATATTGGCGGCGACGCTCCTCATCGTAGTTCTTACGAATTTGTTCACTCATGATTTTGCCAGGCCCCAAACAGTTGACCGTTACCCCGTGTTGCGCGACTTCATTCGACAGCCCTTTTGACCAAGCATGGAGCGCAGCTTTTGCCGACATAGCAACGTTGATTTTACCTGGATGTTTTTCCGGTTCGTTCTTTCCGCTAATGGAGATGATCCTGCCCCACTTTCGCTCGATCATCTGCTGCAAAAGTGCATGACTCAATCGGCGCTGGCTATTGAAGTTCATCGTCATCCCTTCATCCCATGTTGCAGCGTCTGCATACAAATCGACCTTACGGCTGCCGCCGGCGGAATTGACAAGGATATCGATCGAACCGAGCGCATCAAGTGCTTTCACGCCGAGACTCTCCGGTCCGTCCTCAGCCATGATGTCGTGGGCGATAACAATTGGCCTTTGAAAACCAGCGGTGGCGATATCATCGGCTACTTCATTCAATAGCTCGCCACGTCGGGCGGCGATGGCAGTCTGCACACCCTCAGCCGCTAGCGCTTTTGCGGTAGCTCGCCCGATGCCTTGACTAGCACCGGTGATAAGGGCGGTCTTGTTGTTAAGTTGCAAATCCATAATTTTCTCGTGACTTTGTTAACTAATACGTGGTAAACAATGACGTATTGTATCCACGACTTTTATCATCTCACCACCGCGATTTGCTGCCACTCGCTAGCCATCTCTCTATACTATTCATCTGACGTTAATCCACAGGAATTCGCTCAGTGAGCCAAGGCCTTTTTTCATTACTTTATAGTACTGGTAATCCATTCACGCTAGTTGATACACGTGAGCGTCGTGATCACGTTAATGGGCACTGGTTTGGTAGCACCAATATTGCACTTTCAGTACTAGCGCCACAAATTAAACGGCTTGTGCCAGAACAAGACTTTCCGATTCACCTTCTCGACTGGCAAGATGCACCCAGTGCAGCCGCCGCAAAACAATTGTCCGAACTGGGTTACACGAACATTGAGCGCCATCCCACAAAGCAACCCGATGCGTTTGGTCACGGTTTTGTTAAAGGCGAGTTTGTATGGTCAAAGGCTTTCGGTGAAGTGCTTGCACACACCTGCGGCCTGCAAGAAATCACCCCAGCCGACTATCTCGCTCACTATCAAGACGCACACTTATTTGATGTACGACCCACCGCTGAGTACTCACAGTTCACGATACCCGGTTCGCGCAGTCTGCCCAACAGCCAGCTACTGGCTAATATGGAGGCACTCAAGCACTCAGGTGAACTGGCGCTTCTGCACTGTGCAGGGCGAACCCGCTCTATCATCGGTGCGTGCACCTTAAAAGCTGCTGGATACAGCGCTCCGTTCGCTATATTTAAAGGCGGCACGCAAGCGTGGCAGCTCGACGGTTTAGAACGTGAATTTAACGCGACTCGATTATTTGCAAAGGAATCCGACAACGCAAAACCTGTTGAGGATTTTTTAACTAAGTGCAATATTAAGTACGCTCAAGTGGATGACACCAGCCTAGAAAACTATGTCTGCGCACACGCAACACAGCACTTGTTTGATGTATCAGATGATGCAGCTTCTGGGCAACTGGCCAGCCATAACATTATAAAAATTTCAGGTACAAACCTGATCCAGCAAACCGATCGATCAATTGCTCGCTATCACGTCCCCGTAATACTGTTCGATTATGGATCTGGAAGTCGCGCCGCCTTTGCTGCCTATTGGCTTCAATTAATGGGCATGAGCGTGACTATCGTCTATATGGAAAATGCGCTTTCAAGTATTGCTTGCCAAAAACAACAACCTCAAACACAAGCGATTACTTATCCCGTTTTCTCGATAGATCAGCTAGTAGAACACGGAAACACTGCGGGTAGGATCTTCGACTTCCGAACATCACAAGCCTATTGCCAAAGCAATCTCATGATAAGCCAGTGGCACAACATCAGCAAAGCCATTGCTTGTGATGTTCTTCCAACAGAATCTATTGCAGTAATCGGCAACGACATTACCCATGCAAGTGAGACCGCAAACCTACTCGAACAACACGGATGGAAAATAGCAGGCATCTATAGCTGGACATTAGATGATATCGATCCAAGTCAGCTTCAAACAGCAGTACTTGATGCGCCTATCGATCAATCAGCACTGTTTGCCGGACGCCATCACGGCAATATGCAAGATTCACGCGATTATCTAGCCTGGGAAGAAGACTTGCCTGAACAAATCGACCCGCTACTTCACCAAACATGGCTTCGCCTATTGGGTAACAGAACTGGCTGAGGGTCGGTACCTATCAATGATGCTGAGGCATTCCTGGTGACAGACGATGTTGTACGAACATCGACAAACAGAGATGGCTGCTACGCGGTTTTTTCAAACGCAAGATCGAATTTTTCGATAGTGGCTTGGGCTATATCGATATCATCCTGATCTTTCGCCCCTGATATCCCTAGCCCACCGATACACTTATCACCTTCAAATATGGGGAAACCACCGGGAAAGAACAACACTCGATCCCTGTTTGAAAAACCCATTGATACCGCCGGTTTCACGGAAACTCGTTCGTATAGCCCTTGAGTACTGATCGCAAAGTTTGCGGCCGTCCATGCTTTATCGATTGAATATTGAATGGCCGGAGCCATTACGTTGTCAGTGCGTGCCAATGCCACCAGATGCCCGCGTGGGTCGCAGATGGCAGCACAGACCTCAACGTTTTTTTGTTCTGCCAGTTGTATTGCGCTTCCAACCATTTGGAACGCCAAGTTTGAAGTTATTTCGCGCCGCTCAATAGATTTCATTGTGATCCTTGATGTAATGATTTAATACTTATAGCTCATTTAGATCCGGTTCATACTCACCATAGCTGGCCATCTGTTTTTTAATCGGTATCTTCGCAAAATTATGGCTTGCGCTGATACAAAATCTCATAACATTCAACTGCACTAGCAAATCATCTCCTAAGAAAGCGCTACCGCTAGTTGACGGCAAGCGGTACAATCGACCTAAACAGGAACACAATCACCATGAGCAGTGCCGCAACGGCAATCAAACACGCCGAGCAACAATGTCATCGCGATGGCACGAAGCTGACAAAGCTGCATCGAGATTATCAATGTGTCTATCAACGATGACTGGGAAGCGCAACTATTGCGGTGCCTAACAGTCACCAGCATTGAACAACCAAAGATAATCGAAATTCTTATCGTCTTTGACGTATTTTTATAGTGAGCGCACTACATGGAACAGATCGGATTCAGAATGCAATTAAATGCTGGCCAAGCTGAAGAGTATCGCCGCCGCCATGATGAGATTTGGCCAGAGCTGGTTACCTTATTAAAACAAGCCGGCATCTCAGATTATTCTATTTTTCTGCACGAAGATACGCTGAGCTTGTTTGCGGTATTGCGTCGAACATCAGATCACGGAATGGACGGATTACCGCTCGAACCGATCATGCAGCGCTGGTGGGAACATATGGCCGATATCATGGCAAGCAACGACAATAACGAACCTGTTGTGGAACCGCTCGAGCGTGTTTTTTACCTAAAATGATCGTCTAGTGTGACCATGTAATTGTTGTTGCCAGAGCGTTGCGTAGCGAATAAGCTCATCGCGTCTATCCAAACTCAGGTTGACCAACTCATAAACCGGCGGTTGCATCGGAGCACTGATTAGCATTGCAGCTCCAACGCTTGTCCCGGTTTGCGCACCACTGATATAAACTGGGCGAGAACTCACCGCAGACAACATTTGTGCAAACTGCTTATCGTGCGCCAACGGGCCTTCGATAAATGTTGCGCCTGCACTACCGATGAGTTGCATACTTTCGTTAGTCATTAACGCCAAATACAACGAAACAGCGCTATCGCGAACGGCCTCATCTTGATCGGTACACACACCGATCCAACGTGAAGTCTCTCGTGGATAGGGGCCTGTGCCTGCTACCATTGACGGCATAACCATGGCAGGCTCCGTGTGATTACTCAGCAGCTCATCCAAGGAACGTTCACTAGCCATTGCAGATGCTTTTAACAAATCGCGTTCACGCCCGCCCATAAAACGAGCCGATGGTACACAACCCCCTCTTGCGCTGACATTAAGCAATGTATCTCTCGTTTCGTCTAGTTCTACGGGCTCCCCATCAATTGCCATCGCGATAAACCAAGTGCCAGTTGATACAACTGAAAACGGTTCATTTTGGGCGAGTAGATGAGGCACTAGCGATGCATTGGAATCATGAATCCCGGTATAAACGGGAACCGATTTCCTCAACCCTAGTTGTTTAACTAACGGCTGGACTAGTGCACCACTGAGTTGACCCGAGTGCTTGACAGGGGGCATAAGCGAACGCCAACCCCTATCGCTGACCAGACTAGAGTAGCGCTGCATGCGTGGCTCATAAAGATCGGAATGGCAACCTAACGAGGTGACATCATTGTGTTGATTGCCAGTTAACCAGTAAACCCAGTATTGCGGCCAGGTTAATATCGTTTTTACTTTTGCAAATTGTTCAGGGTAAGTCGCTTGTTGCCAATATAATTGTGCGCCTATGTTTAACCCGCCTGGTAATGCTGGCGAACCAGTATCACTAAAGTGGGGCCGGTGTTTGTCATAGTCAGCTCGTAAGCTATCGACCTCCTGCGCCTCATAGTCCAGTACCGGCAAGGCTAGCTCACCTGTTGCGTCGATCAATGCCGCAGTCGCGCCATGGGTGGAAACCGTTATCGCATCGATAGCGTGATCTGCAGCAAGCTGCGAAAGCGAATCAATAACAAATGCTTTTACTGCTTGGTGATCAAGGCTTGGATATAGACCCGATAAATTAACTGTAGCCGGTTGCGTAACAACTGTAACTTCCTCTGCCGTTTGCGTATCAACAAGTGCGACTTTGGAGTTAGTTTTTCCAAGATCGATGACAGCAACATAGCGAACCACAAATCAACTACCCACACGTTGTCGAGCGCGCCTGATAATAATAGGCAAAGCAATAACGCCGATAAGCAACAAGCCTATAAAAATCGACATAACGATACCCGGAACATTCAGCAAGCCTAAGCCAAAGGTAACCATCCCCATTACAATGGCGGCAATAACAACACCTGGGATAGTGCCCGCCCCTCCTAGTATATTGACTCCCCCAAGCACCACCATGGTAACAATTTCCAATTCCCAGCCTGCGGCGATGGAAGGCCGAGTAGAACCCAAACGGGATGTCAAACACACTGCTGCAACGGCTGACATGATGCCAGTGAGAACAAATAGAAAGAATTTTACTCTGGCAACCCGAATACCTGCAAACAAAGCGGCCGTGGGATTATTGCCGATAGCGATCGTGCTACGGCCAAATGACGTACGATGCAGTAGCACATAGAACAGCAATGCGACAACCGCAAACAACACCATTTCAAACGTAATAACCCACCAAACATAACCTTGCCCAAAAAAAGCGAAAGACTCTGGATAACCTGAATAGGCTTTATCACCCAAAACAATATAGGCGATGCCTCTGAATAAAGATAAGGTGCCAATGGTCACCACAATGGAAGGGAGGCCCAACCCAGCTACAAGCACACCATTAAAGGCGCCGCAGGCTGCGCCAACCAAAATCGCTGCAGCCACAAGAGCGGGTGTATCGACACCCAGTTGAACCAAAAATCCCATGCATGTCGAGACCAACGCAATGATAGAGGCAACCGACAAATCGATTTCCCCTGAAATAATCACCAAGGCCATTGCGAAAGCAATCATTGCTTTTTCGGTAAAGTTGAACGTGGCATCAGACAAATTCCACGGATCGAGAAAGTATGGAGATGCTTGTACATTCAAGAAAAATATTAGTATCGCTACGCAAAGTAACAGAAACTCCCAACTCGTTATTGCACGAGTAAACGGGCTGCGTAATCTGTCAGGTATGGACGTGCCCTGCTTTGTGTCGGTACTGCTCATACTTGCTCAGCCTTTTTTAGTATGATGCGCCCTACCCGACGCTCCGAACGTGCATTGAAAATGACTGCGATGATAATGGCGGAACCGGAAATCGCTTGTTGCCAGAACGGCGAAATATTCACAACCGGCAACGCATTTTTAATGACACCCAAAAACAGCGCGCCCAACACAGCACCCGCTACACTACCAATGCCGCCAGCGATAGAAATACCACCGATAACACAGGCAGCCACAACATCGAGCTCAAAACCTGCTGCAATATCAACATACGCCACCGCATACCGAGACACCCACAGATAACCAGCAACACCTGAGAGTGCGCCAGATAAGACAAACGCATTAAATCGCGTGCGACCAACGTTTATGCCGGTATACACTGCGGCATTGGGATGGCCCCCTACTGCGTATAAAGCGCGCCCTTGCGCAGTGCGAGTGAGCAATACAAACATGCCTAAGATGCTTACAATGGCAAACCAGGACAACACCGGTAATCCGAGAAAATGAGCACGTGGAAGTGCTTTAAATGCGGGGCTCATTTCGTGAGCATTTACCCACTGCCCATCGGAGATAAGGAAGATTATCCCTCGAAAAATAGTGAGTGTACCCAGCGTCACAACAATAGGCGGTATATCCAGCTTCCATACGAGCAACCCATTAATACAACCTAACAGCGCACCCAACAGCATTGCAATCACCACCAGCAATGGGATTGGCAGTGCAGGTATCGCCGCGTTTAGCATTGCCGTGCACATTCCCACTAAAGCCAAATTGGATGCCATCGATAAATCAATGCACCGCGTCAGTATGACGGCCATTTGCCCAAGTGCGAGAATGATCAGTATCGACGTGTCATTGAAAACACCACTTAGCGATTTGACGGAAGCAAATTCTGGAAATCGCGTATAAACAAGCGCGACAAGTGCCACCAATGCAAACGCAAGAAGAACATCGCGAGAGAACTTGAATGAACTCATGCTGTGCCCGCCTCAGCTATCCCGGCAGCAGCACTGACGAGTAATTCCGGGCTTACCGACTCGCTTTCGATTTCTGCAACCTGCCGGCCTTCTCGCATCACAATAACGCGATCAGCCATACCAATAATTTCGGGAATTTCCGAAGATACCATTATGATTGCTAATCCTTGCGAAGCAAGCTCACTCATAAATAAATGAACAGCGGCTTTCGAACCGATATCAATGCCTTTAGTGGGCTCATCAAGAATAATAATCGCAGGTTTAGTTGCCAACCATTTTGCGATGACCACTTTTTGTTGGTTTCCACCAGACAATTCACCGACAAGCTGATCTAGTGCAGCCGCCTTAAGTTCAAGCCGCTGTGTATAGTCACGTGCAAGCGCATACTCTTGCGCCATTCGAACGAACCCTTTGTTCGATGTTGCCTTCATTGAAGGCAATGCAATATTATCTACTATAGAGAGTCCAGTGATCGCACCCTGCTGACCTCGATCCTCGGGCACATATACCAATCCATGGGCAATCGCATCGGCGGGGCTTTTTAGCGTCACTGACTTGCCACTAACCGTTAATTTGCCAGCACTGGGGCGAGTAACGCCAAACAAGGAATGCATACATTCGCTACGGCCAGCACCTACCAAGCCATAGAAGCCTAAAATCTCTCCTTTTTTGACCGAGAAATTAATATCGTCAAATTCGGTTGCATGGCTAAATCCTTCTACACGCAGAATTGTCTCTCCCAATTCATTGGTGCGTGATGGGTATATGCTGCCAACAGATCGCCCCACCATCTTCTTAACCAAAGTCGCAGAGCTGGTGTCGGCGATCATGCCATCATCAACCAACTCGCCATCACGAAACACAGAGTAGCGATCAGCAATGTGAAAAATTTCATCAAACTTATGGCTGATAAACAAAATAGCTTTTCCGTCGGCCTTCAATTGCTCTACCAATAAATACAGTTCTTCAATCTCTTTGTAGGACAATGCCGCCGTGGGCTCATCCATGATCACCACACGTGCATCGATAGATAAGGCTCGAGCAATAGCAACCAAATGTTTATTGGCAATGCCCAGATCACGTAACAAAGAAGTCGGCTTTATCGACGCACCAATTTGCTCAAGCAAAGCAGCAGCGTTACGATTCATAGCACGCCAGTCGACAAGCTTGAACCGAGTGCGTGGTGCATGGCCAATAAAAATATTTTCCGCGACCGTGAGTTCATCAAATAAAACTGTTTCCTGATGAATCGCTGTAACGCCTGCACGTGCTGCGTGGGTCGGTGTAGCCAAGCTAACTACTTGACCGTCGATCGAAATAGTACCGCTATTAGGTTGATATATACCCGTTAACACTTTAACTAAGGTGGATTTACCGGCACCGTTTTCACCAATCAGCGCCGTCACTTGACCTGCATATAAGTCAAGTGATACAGACGAGAGCGCTTTTACCCCAGGGAAAGTTTTGACAATTCCGTTGAGCGACAAAATTGGAGACTGGCTTGAATTTACCGGTATAGCCATGAGGGTTATAGGTATTTTCTGGCAATTGGTTTTGGTTTTACCTGCAAAGGGCAAAGGCATCGACTGTTTATGTCGATGCCTCTTGCTTTACTGTCTAATTAAAAGATTTCTTTGAAGTCATTTATGTTGGATGCGTCATAAACAAACGGGTCCGCCATTGCGCCATCAAGAGAATCACTGAGTTGCACAGCACCCAAGCGACCCATACCAATCTCACCACCTGCAGCGGCAGTTGCCTCGCCCTTGGCTAGGTTGTACGAGATCATTGTTGCGGCATAGCCAAGATCAATTGGATTCCAGATAGCAAACGATTTTGAAGCGCCTGAATCAACGTGAGCAGCCATTTCAGATGGAAGTCCAAGGCCTGTAACCAGAATTTCACCAGCCTTGCCTGCATCAGACACCGCTTGTGCAGCAGCTACAATGCCAACAGATGTTGGGGCAATAATCGCTTTAAGATCTGGGTGCGATGACATAAGGCCTTGAGCCTCACGATAGCTTTTGTCAGACAGATCATCGCCGTACACAGTAGCAACGACATTTATGCCCTCGTAGTTACCAACCACTTTGTTCATTTCTTCAATCCAGATGTTCTGGTTTGTGGCCGTAGCAGATGCAGAAAGCACGGCGACATCCCCGCCATCTGGCAGATGATCGGCAGCCATCTTCACTATCATATTGCCAATCAAGGGATTGGACGATGGGTTCAAGTGCATTTGGCGCCCCTCAGGCGCTACACCTGAATCCCAAGAAATAACAGTAATTCCCCGGTTCATGGCTTTTTTAAGTGCCGGTACCAACGCATCTTGGTCATTTGCAGATATCGCGATGGCATCTACTTTCTGAGCAATCAATGAATTGATCACTTCGATCTGGCCTTCGGCAGTGGTGTCGGTCGGGCCGGTATAAATAATCTCTACACCACCTAGTTCTGCTGCGGCTTCTTCAGCACCTTTCGCAGCTGCTTCGAAAAATCCTATGCCCAGTGCTTTGACTACCAAGGCAATACGCATATCATCGGCGTGTGCTGGTGATATGGCCATTGCGCCACCCAACAATCCAGCGGTTAATAGTGTCGTTAGTTTTTTCATTATTCTTTTAATCCTCTCTAGTTTATGGTTTAACAATTAACTCTGACACTCAGCTGCTGTCATCCAGTCTGTGCGGCAGATTTGGAGTTGGCGATGATGACTTGCACATCAGCCTCTTCAAGCATATTTACATATCTTTCGTCTATACGATCATCGGTAATAAGGACATCAATACGATCAAGTGCACAGATAAGCAGTGGTGAGCGTCGCTCGAATTTCGATGAGTCGGCTAACACCACCAACTTATCGGCTTGCCCGATAAGCTTCAATTCGCTTTGTATCACAAGCGGATCAGATTCCATCAATCCCAATCGACCAATACTGTGTGCTCCCATAAACATATGGGTTGCGCAAAAATTTTTGGTTACATCGTTTTCGAATGGGCTGAGAATAATGTTCTGCTCTCTGTAAAGCGTGCCACCTGGCAAGGTAAGTTGATTTTTAGAGTGCTGCAATAAGTGTTCGGCAATCGGAAACGAGTTGGTAAATATTTGCATCCGCTTATTGGTTAAGAGATGCACCATTTGATAGGTGCTAGTACCGCCATTGATAATGACGGCATCACCATCGTTACAAAGCGCCACCGCTTCTCGCGCTATCGCCAGTTTTTCAACCACGTGCATCGTTTGATTAACGCTAAACGGGCGTCCAGCAAGCGGGCTATCAACAGGCGGATGCAACGCCTCCGCACCCCCTCGCACTCGCCGTAATTGTTTGGACAAATGCAAGGCAGCAATGTCACGGCGGATGGTCGCCTCAGATGAATCCGTAAGCGCCACCAATTCTGAGACAGTGGCTACTGGTTTTTCCTGTACCGCTGAGAGGATGATGTTTTGTCGCTCTAGCTCGTGCATTGTTACCCTTGATGAATCTGCTTCACCAGTGATAATACGCTGACGATAAAAACTGTCAACCATTTTCAATCATATTCAGTCATAAATCTTTCAAATTGGCTATTTGTGATTGACATTGCTTGTAATTCAGGCAATTCTATCTGTCTTCGACTATTCAAGGAATGGGACACATGAGTACCGACCACACCAGCACATTGCTGCAAAACCTGTGGGATAAGAACCATGCCGCGACACTCGACGAACCGGGGCTACTGCTTTATCGCTCCAATTTACTCGGCAGTGATAAACGAATAACCAATTTCGGTGGAGGTAACACCTCGACGAAGGTGATGACACCTGACCCGCTTAGTGGCGAGCAGACACAGGTTCTTTGGGTCAAGGGCTCAGGCGGCGATGTGGGCACCATGAAACTTGACGGCTTCGCCACCTTGTATCAAGACAAGTTAAACAATCTGCGCGATCTATATCGCGGCGAACAACATGAAGACGAGATGGTTGGCTACCTGCCACATTGCACCTTCAATTTAAATCCACGCGCATCGTCTATCGATACTCCATTGCATGCCTACGTCCCGCACTCTCATGTTGACCACATGCATCCAGATGCCATTATTGCGATAGCGGCTGCAGCCGACGGAGAAGCACTCACACAGGAAATATTCGGCCACGATATTGGCTGGTTACCGTGGAAACGCCCGGGCTATGAACTAGGCCTTTGGCTAGGAAAGTTTTGTCGAGAAAACCCTGATGCTCGGGGCGTTATCCTAGGGAGCCACGGCCTGTTCACCTGGGCCGACAATGGCGAAGATTGCTACACGCTAACGCTGGAAATCATCAATAAAGCCATTAGCTGGCTAGACGACAAAACCAGCGGAAAACAACCGTTTGGAGGAGCCAAGCATCAAGCACTATCTGCGGATGATCGATCACGAGTAGCTGAACAACTCATGCCGGAGATCCGCGGCTTGATCAGCAAAGAGATTTACAAAATTGGGCACTTCGATGACAGCCCTGCCGTACTCGAATTTGTTAACAGCATACGCATGTCGGAACTCGCCGCTCTGGGTACTAGTTGCCCAGATCATTTCTTACGAACTAAAATCAGACCGTTAGTGGTGCCTTTCGACCCATTGGCCAGCGATGATACAGAAGACAGCAACGTTGAACACACGCTGACAACACTTCCAAAAGCGTTGGAGGATTATCGTCAGGACTACGCAGCTTACTATCAACGCTGCAAACATACCGACAGCCCGGCAATGAGAGACCCCAACCCGGTTGTGTACCTAGTACCTGGTGTTGGCATGTTCACTTTTGCAAATGACAAAGCCACCGCGCGTATTAGTGCTGAGTTTTACACAAACGCAATTAACGTCATGCGTGATTCTTCGGCCGTGTCCAGCTACTGTGGCCTGCCAGAACAAGAAGCGTTCGATATTGAGTACTGGCTTTTAGAGGAAGCCAAGCTACAACGCATGCCCAAACCAAAGAGCCTAGCTGGAAGAATCGCATTTATTACTGGTGGGGCGGGAGGAATCGGGTCCGCAACTGCTGAGCGCTTATTGTTGGAAGGCGCTTGTGTGGTGCTGGCGGACATTGATGAGAACCTTATACAAACGACTTACCAGCAACTTGTTGAAACACATGGCAGCGATCGCGTTCGCAAAGTTATTATGGACGTTACCGACGAGACACAGGTTGCGACTGCGTTTGCCACAACTGCCCGAGAGTTCGGCGGGGTTGATATTCTCGTATCCAATGCAGGGATTGCATCTTCTGCAGCCATTGAAGACACATCGTTGGAACTTTGGAACACCAACATGGATATTTTGTCCACAGGCTACTTTCTGGTATCGCGCGAAGCTTTCCGACTGTTAGGACGCCAGTCCCTAGGTGGCGCCGTAGTCTTTATCGCATCGAAAAATGCCTTAGCAGCATCACCAGGTGCATCTGCTTACTGTACCGCCAAAGCCGCTGAAGTTCACCTTGCCAGATGCCTTGCGCTTGAAGGTGCAGGCAGTGGTATTAGGGTCAATGTCGTCAATCCAGATGCAGTCCTACAAGGCTCAAAAATTTGGTCTGGCGAATGGTTGCAACAACGCGCGGATGTCTACGGAAAAGAAACAGAAGACCTTCAAGCACATTACCTTGAACGTTCGCTTTTAAAGAAGCCCGTGCTTCCTGAAGACATCGCAGAAGCCACCTACTTTCTAATTAGCGATCTTTCTGCAAAATCCACAGGCAACATCATTAATGTGGATGCAGGAAACGCCCAATCTTTTACGCGATAGGACAAACAATATGCACATCGCCGCAGAGTTGATCGAAAAAACAAATCAGTCGCACGCCTCCGCGCTGGATGCAGACTACTCCGCATTGGCAGAGCATCTGCAGCGCAGCAGTATTGACATTGATGCACTAACGCAACGTGCGAGTCAATTTGGTGTGGCAGTACCCTCGTGGGGAGTCGGCACAGGGGGTACTCGGTTTGCGCGATTTCCCGGCATAGGAGAACCTAGACACATATTTGACAAGCTAGATGACTGTGGCGTCATTCAGCAACTCACACAGGCCACACCAACTGTGTCACTACACATCCCGTGGGACGACGAAGACCCAACTGCCTTAAGGGAAAAAGCCGATGAACTCGGGATTGGTTTTGACGCGATGAACTCCAATACGTTTCAGAATCAGGAAGGTCAAGCACATTCCTACAAATTCGGTTCTCTTTCACACACCGATGAAGCGACTCGACAACAGGCGGTCGATCACAACATACGTTGTATAGAAATCGGTAAAGCGCTGGGTTCAAAAGCCTTAACTGTGTGGATTGGAGACGGGTCTAATTTTCCTGGACAAACCCACATGGGTCAGCAATTCGATCGGTATCTAAATGCAATGAAACAGGTATACGCAGCATTACCCGATGACTGGCAATTGTTTACTGAACACAAGATGTACGAGCCCGCTTTTTACTCAACTGTTGTCCAAGATTGGGGAAGCAACTATTTAATTGCAACTGAACTTGGGCCCAAAGCGAGTTGCCTAGTTGACCTTGGGCACCATGCGCCTAACGTCAATATTGAAATGATCGTGTCGCGCCTGGCGCGCTTTGGAAAGCTGGGTGGCTTCCATTTTAACGATTCAAAATACGGCGACGATGACCTGGACTCTGGCGCGATAGACCCCTATCGACTTTTTTTGGTGTTTGCAGAGCTTGTTGATATTGAACTAACGCAGGGAGACAGCTTCACACCTGCCTACATGCTGGATCAATCCCACAACGTCACCGACCCAATAGAGAGCCTGATGACAAGCGCTATCGAGGTACAACGCGCTTTTATTCAAGCATCTTTGATCGACCGCAAAGCGTTGGCGCACTATCAGGCCACAAATGATGCATTAATGGCGACACAAACTTTGAAACAAGCATTTAGAACAAACGTCGACCCCATTTTGCAACGTGCCCGACAGCTACGAGGTGGTGCGATCGACCCAATCACGACTTATCGTGAAGCCAATTATCGGCAAAACGTTGCGACGGAGCGTCCTGAAATACGTAGCTCTGCTAGTGGTATTGTCTAACAAGTTTGCATAAGGCGAGCGAGCGCGGTCATTAGCCTAAGCTGTGAATTCAAAACCCTGGAAATTGGCCGCCACCATTTCCTCACAACGCTTCACGTAATCTGGAAATCCCACATAGGGCATAAACACTCGCGGTTTACCTGGTACGTTTGCGCCTAGATACCAAGAGTTGCAACCAGGATAAATCGTTTTTGAAGCGATGGCGTTAACATGCTGAACCCAGGCAGTTTGTGCGTCTAGCTTTGCTTCGATCCTTGTTTTTTTGATCTGCTTTGCGTGAAGCAGTAGCTTGGATAGTAGATTCACATGCTGCTCTATCGTTGGCAACATATTGGTTAATACCGAAGGGCTTCCAGGCCCGGTTATCGTAAAGAAGTTTGGAAACTCGTGCATGGCGATGCCCATATAGGTTTCCGGGCCAGCGCGCCAACGCTCTGTTAATGTCACGCCGTTTCGCCCCGCTACATTCAGTTTGATAAGTGAGCCAGTCATGGCATCGTAGCCCGTGGCAAATACAATCGCATCTAGCTCAATAACCTCACCTTTGATTTTGATACCGTTGGGCTCTACAGACTCAATGGGCGTCTCGTTAATATCAACCAGAGCCACATTGGGGCGGTTATATGTTTCATAGTAGCCGCTATCTACACAGAGTCTTTTACATCCGATCATGGTGGACGGTAAAAGCTGTTGTGCAGTTATTGGGTCATCAACTGTTTCTCTGATTTTGTTTCTAACGAAATCAGCCGCCGTTTGATTAGAGGCCTCGTTAATCGTCAGATCATTGAATGACCCCATAAACGCTAGCCCACCATTGCTCCAACGTGTCTCGAATTGCTCCATGCGCTCATGTTCACTGACGGCCATAGCTGATTGCGAGTTGGGTTCAGTAAGGTGGCCGTTGCGCGTGCTTGCCGCTTTTTCTCGTAGTGCAGGATAGTCGGCTTTGATCTGATTGCGTTGCTTAACGCTCAGTTCACTATTTCGAGCTGGTACTGCATAGTTTGCGGTTCGCTGAAACACAGTTAGATTGGCCGCTTGCTTCGCGATTACGGGTATTGCCTGTATCGCAGAAGAACCAGTACCAATAACGGCAACATTTAAATTGCCAAAATCAACTGGTTCGTGGGGCCACTCGCCAGTGTGATAGATACGCCCACCAAATTGATCAGTACCTTTTATTTGCGGTTTGTTTGGGCTGGATAAGCAACCGGTTGCTGAAATAAGATAAGTTGAGCTTGCGATTGATGGAACACCAGTCTTATCTTCAGTTGTGACGCTCCATTGGTTGGTGTCATCGTCAAAAACAGCTGCAACCACTGTTGAGTCAAACTGTATATAGGGCCTTAAATCAAAACGATCCGCAACATGATTGGCGTAACGAAGTATTTCAGGTTGTGGAGAATATTTTTCTGACCAATTCCATTCCTGCTGAAGCTCATGATCAAACTGATACGAGTACTCCATGCTCGCGATATCACATCTTGCGCCGGGGTAGCGATTCCAATACCAGGTGCCGCCCACGCCACTACCCTTTTCTAGCACGATTGCGTGATGGCCCATTTCACGTAAGCGATGGAGCATATACAAACCAGCGAACCCTGCCCCCACAATGATCGTGTCAAAATGCCTTGCTTGATTCACATCGTGTTACTCATCTCGTGTTACCTATCGTATTACCAAAATCATTGCGCCGTATAGCCGCCGTCAACCGGCATATTAACGCCAGTCATAAAAGCAGAATCATCGCAGGCGAGAAACAAAATGGCATTGGCGATGTCAGCTGTTTCTGCAATTCGGCCCATCGGGTGTTTCTCAGCTGCAAGCCTTCGTATTTGCTCAGCGTCAGCGATGCCAAGCCTTTTGGCTTGTGAAGCAATAGCTTGATCACCCATTTGCGTATTGACCACGCCTGGGTGCACAGAATTAACCCGGATACGGTCTCCTTTATTAGCAAAACTTATGGCGGCCGATTTAGTGAACATCGTCACTCCGCCTTTTGTCATACCGTATAGCGGATCATTGGGAGCGGCGACTAAGCCTGCTATAGAAGACAGATTGATAATGGCACTGCCATGTCGGCTGTGCAATCCCGCCGCACGCAATGCAGGTGTACAAATCTTGGTGCCCAAAAATACGCTGGTCATATTCACGTCTACCAGCTTACGCCACTCATCCAGGGTGGCATCCTCAAAACCCTTGCCAAAAAAATAGCCGGCGTTGTTTACCAAAATATCCAACTTACCGCCATTGCCCGTTATTTGTTGAATCACATCATGCCAACCGGATTCGGACGTGACATCTAGTTTGACCGCTGTAGCGAGGCCACCTTCTGCATTGATTTCACTTGTAAGCTGCTGCGCAAGATCTGTGAGAATATCAGCAACAAATACGGTGGCACCCTGTTGTGCCATTAAGCGAGCTGTTTGAGCTCCAATGCCATTAGCAGCGCCTGTTATTAACGCTGTTTTGTTGTCTAATTTATTCATCGATCATAATAGTACTAGCTCCCGCCTCACCTTGCCGTAGTTGTTTCTTATCAGTTGAGTGCCTCTAGTATATCTGCCGTACTTTCAATACACCGACAACAAAAATAACGACAATCAGTAGTGTGTAAACGCCGGCCAACCAATACAGCCGGGCTTTGCTTGCTGCAGTTGCCATATTGCTTCGGCTCAGGTACAGGCCGTACAGCGGTAGTAGTTGCATCATGTGAGTAGCGAAAAAATGAGGAATCCGGAAATCCA
>CALGND010000007.1 GCA_937958675.1 uncultured Granulosicoccaceae bacterium | reverse complement strand
TATGCTCAACTTATTGAAATATAAAGAAAATATTAGCTATTGCGTTTTTTAAAAAAATATAGCATCGTAGCAATTACTGAAACGTGTAAACGCTTCACGAAAACTGATAAACCTAGCTGAACTATCTATTCCGATTGGAGGAAATAATGAAGTGTCGAAACCTAAATCGCCTAGCGCTTAGCAGTGCAGTAGCATTTGCTTTGTTTGCAGGCATAGCCAATGCTGGTGACATTAGATTCTGGACCACAGAAACTCAACCTGAGCGCTTGGCCAAACAGCAAGAAATGGCTGCTGAATTTGAGGCTGCGACGGGCGACAAAGTAGAAGTGATCCCAGTAGATGAACAAGAGTACGGCACTCGTGCCACAGCTGCGTTTGCCGCTGGCGATCTGCCTGATGTGATTTACCACCCATTGCAATATGCCTTGCCTTGGGCCGAAGCTGGCATGCTTGATACAGAAGCCGCTACAGAAATAGTTGAAGAGCTTGGTAGCGACACGTTCAAAGCGGGCCCTCTGGCGCTAGCAGCATATGATGGTGGGTATACCTCTGTACCAGTTGATGGCTGGACGCAATTGGTTGTATACCGTGCTGATCTTTTTAAAGAGAAGGGCCTTGCAACACCAAACACCTATGCCAATGTACTGGCTGCCGTCGATGCACTGCATAACCCACCTGAAATGTACGGCTTTGTTGCCCCAACTAAGGTTGACGAAGGCTTTATGAGCCAAGTGTTGGAGCATGTATTTTTGGCAAACGGTGTATCACCCGTTGGAGCTGATGGCTTTAAAGAGCTAGACGCAGCAGCAACCACTGAGGTTCTCGAATTCTACAAAGCGATTGTTAAAGCGTCACCTCCAGGTGAGCTGTTTTGGAAGCAATCACGAGAGCTGTACTTTGCTGGTCAAGCGGCAATGATCATTTGGTCTCCGTTCATCCTCGACGAACTAGCAGGCTTGCGTGATTCCGCGCCACCGACCATCAATGATGATCCAACCACTCAAGAGCTTGCAGGCAACACAGGTATCGTAACCAACTTTGCTGGCCCATCAAATGCTGATGGCGCTGCATGGGGCGACGTGCGTTATTTCGGTATTACTGCTGATGCAGATACAGATACTGCACAGGCATTTGTTAAATATGCAATGGACGATGGCTATCTGCAAACATTGTCTATCGCACCTGAAGGTAAGTTCCCGGTTCGTACCGGTACTGCTGACGAGCCAAACAAGTTCACTGACGGTTGGTCGAAGCTGCCTGTAGGTGTGGACCGTAAGGCTGCATTAGCGGATCTGTACGCACCAGAAATGATGGCTGAAATTGTTGGTGGCCTGGATGTAGCGCAGCGTTGGGGTGTGACTGAAGGTCAGTTGTCATTGGCCTCTAAGATGATCAATGCACAGCCAATCAACCGTATTGTTCGTCAGTTCACCGACGGTGAAATTGATGCGGCGGAAGCTGTTAAGGCTTTGAATACGGAATTATCAGCAATTAAGTAAGTGCCGTAGCGTTATAAGAACGATGGCGGGCTAGCCCCGCCATCAATCTACTCTCTATGACAAGCAATACCCCACCCACATCCAAAGGCGCGTTAGCCAAACGAGAGGCTAGGCTTGCCTGGGGCTTGCTAACGCCTACCATTACCATTGTTAGCCTGGTTATTCTTTTGCCGCTCCTCGCAATATTTTGGATCAGCTTTAAGCCTATTGGCCTAGCTGACTTACGCACAATAACGCCTGTAGTAAAAGAGAGCCTGCGCAAAAAGGGCGACGACTATCGTATCGAATACCGCGTACGTAACTCATCGCAAAGCAAGCCAATTGAAAACGTCAGCTTTACTGACATCATTCCAAATGATTTAACACTATCCAACGTAACAGAGCCCTGTGCGTTAGCGGGCAATGTGCTCACCTGTACGTTTGGCACTATGGATCCAGGCTACAGCGAGCGGTTACGATTTCCTGTTTTGCTAAACACGGATAAGGACACTGCTGAGAGCATATCAGAAGGCTCGAAACCCGTAGTGGTAGGTAAGGGCGATAGTGTATTAACTAATTCTGAATTTACGCTGGATAATTTTAGGCGTATTTTTGATAGTAAAGAGTTTGCATCGGTATTGTGGGCAACGGTGTTTTATACCGTTGTGGGCACTATAGGCGCACTAGTTGTTGGCTTATTTGCAGCACTACTGCTGAACCGTAGTTTCAAGGGGCAAGGCATATTGCGTGGCCTGTACTTATTCCCCTATGTATCACCGATCATCGCCGTAGCCTTTACATGGGTAACCTTGTTTGATCCGTTCTCGGGTTCTTTCAATGTGCTTTTGCTACAGATGGGCGTAACAGAACAACCGATTAACTTTTTTGGTCAAAAGCCTCAAGCGCTATTAATGGTAACGGTGTTTGAGATATGGCGTTACTTTCCGCTGTCGTTCCTATTTATTTTGGCACGTATGCAGTCAATCGATACTGACATGTATGAAGCGGCCGATATGGATGGAGCCAGCCCATTCCAAAAATTTTGGTATTTATCAGTGCCACAATTACTGGGTATTTTAAGCGTTTTGTTTTTGTTGCGTTTTATCTGGACGTTCAACAAGTTTGACGACATATTCTTACTCACGGGTGGTAATGCGGGTACTCGTACGCTTACGGTTAATGTGTATGAACAAGCTTTCGCTATCTCTAACATTGGCGCAGGTGCAGCAGTGGCCGTAGTCATTTTTGCAGTACTGCTTTGTTTTAGTGTGCTGTTTCTAAAATACGTGTCACGTGAGGAAGGGCTATGAATGCTCTTCGTCATGGTTTAGTCACCAGTTTACTGCTTGGCGTTTTGTGGCTGATGGTGGTGGCAACAACCGTGGCTGTAGTGATCTCTTTCACGACTGGTGATGCTGCTCGCCCAGCATTACTAGGCTGCGTAGTTATGGGTTTGGTAGCAGGTTTGCTCACACTGTTTATCAACCATAAAGTTGCAGCGTGGGTGATTGGCCTAGCGTTAGCTATCGCATTTGTTTACTCACCACTATCACCTATTGTGCTTGCAGAAGGCCTTGAGTCGTCAAGAAAGCTTATCGCCGGCATATTGCTGGGCGTATCCACAGCCATCCCATTAGAGTACATGCTACGCGGTTTGGGACCGGGCAAATTAACGCGCCATGTTTTTGAAGAGGCAGTGATCCGCTTTTTATTAGGCGTGGGGTATATCTTTTTTACTGCTATCGTATTAGTGCCATTTTATGTGATGGTAATGACCAGTTTAAAATCTCAACAGGCATTGTTAAAAAATCCACTGGATTTCTCTATTGATTTTACTCAAGGCACGGCCTTGTTCCGTAGTTATTTTGAGCTCTTCACGCAGTTCAATTTTGGCCAGTATTTATGGACCAGCTTTTACGTATCGGTGTTAACCGTAGTGATCACCTTGTTGTTTTCAGTGCCTGGTGCCTATGCCGTTGCGCGCTTGGAGTTTCGAGGTAGGGCGGCGTTTTCTCGCTCAATTTTATTGATTTATATGGTGCCGCTAATTGTACTGGCCTTGCCTATCTATATAGTTTATTCAATGACCGGCTTGCGTAATACGGTATCGGGGCTGATCTTGATTTATCCAGTTACCACTATCCCAGTTGCGCTCTACATGTTGCAAGGCTACTTCCGTGGCCTACCTGAGGAAGTAGAGGAGGCAGGCTTAATGGATGGTTTAAGTCGTTTAAAAGTGATCTGGAAGATCACCTTGCCACTAGCACTACCTGCGCTAGTGTCGGTATCGCTTTATATTTTTATGATCGCCTGGAACGAATTTCTACTTGCCTTTATGTTGCTTGACGATCCCAATAAATTCACCCTTACGCGTGGCGTCTCGATGCTAAATAGTTCTGAGATACCAAGGCAGCATTTAATGGCCGGTTCAGTTATTGCCACCGTGCCAGTAATGGTGTTGTTTCTTACATTAGAACGTTTTATGACACGAGGCCTGACAGCAGGCTCTGTGAAAGGCTAATTATTAATGACGACAGAAGCACACAAGCTCGACGCCACGGCGAAAGAGGTTCTTAAAACGAACGATAAGGGTACGTACACTATTCCCACATCGGGCTTGTACCCGTATCAATGGAACTGGGATAGCGCATTTGCTGCTATGGGGTTTGCGCAATACGATGTTGATCGTGCCTGGACTGAGCTAGACACCTTAATATCTGGCCAGTGGGATAACGGCATGGTACCGCATATATTGTTCCACACAATTGATGCGGGTTATTTTCCTGGTCCTGATGTGTGGGGCGGTACGGGGCCTATTCCGTCATCGGGTATTAGTCAGCCACCGATTGCAGCTACTATGGCGCGTATGGTTTTCGACAAAGACCCAGCAATGGGTGCGAGACGTTTTGCACCGTTATACGACAAGTTTGTTGCATGGCATCAGTGGTTTATGGACTGGCGCTTGGATAAGGGTGCGGTTTGCATCACTCACCCATGGGAGGCTGGTAGAGATAATGCACCGGATTGGGATGGTGCGATGGCTCGTTTGGACCCTGTTGGCGTGGGTGATTACACACGCCGCGATACCTCACACGTAGATGGCGACATGCGCCCAACCAAGCATGACTACGATCGCTACGTTTGGTTAGTCCAGCAAGGCAATCGATTGAAGTGGGATGAGGCAGCGCTGCTACAACAAAACCCTTTTCGTGTGGCCGATCCAACCATGACGTTTACATTATTGCGGGCACAGCGCGATCTAAAAGCCATGGGCGAATCATTGGGTAGAGATACATCGGTGTTGGATAAGCATATTCGCACGCTAGAAGCTGGTGCTGTCACTTTGTGGAATGACGCGCTGGGTAGCTACGATTCTCGTGATGCCAAAACAGGCGAATGGGCTAACTCAATTTCTAACGCATCTTTTTTGTGCTGGTATGGCGGTATCGACGAGCCACGTATGTTGGATGCACTCGAGCTTGTGATGTCTAAGGTGAGCTATGGCGTGCCATCGTTCAACCCAATGGATCCAAAGTTTGATTCTAAGCGTTATTGGCGTGGGCCGGTATGGGCGGTTATGAATATGCTGATATCCAAGGGTATGAATGAGATGGGTATAAAGCAGGGCGAGCAGATTCGCCAATCAACAGTTGATCTAATCACAGAGCAAGGCTTTGCTGAATACTATGACCCCTGCGATGGAACTCCTGCAGGCGGGCACACATTTACCTGGACCGCGGCGATATGGTTGGGCTGGGCATCGCCGAGCGCAAGGGTTTAGTTATGGGCTCAATCACCTTAAATGCTGTAGAGAAATGGTTTGGCCCGGTACAAGTAATCAAAGGGGTAGATCTAGAAATAGTTGACGGCGAATTCATTGTGTTTGTCGGCCCATCGGGCTGCGGTAAGTCAACACTATTACGAATGATTGGCGGCCTTGAGGATATCTCACGCGGCACCTTAGAAATAGATGGCAAAAATGTCAGCGATCAACCGCCATCAGAGCGCGGTCTTTCGATGGTGTTTCAATCGTATGCCTTATATCCGCATATGTCTGTATTTGACAACATGGGGTTTTCGTTAAAAACGGCTGGCGCTCCGCAATCCGAAATCGATGCCAAAGTAAATGCTGTGGCTGAAACGTTAAAGCTTACCGATTATCTAAAACGCAGGCCAAAAGAGCTATCAGGCGGTCAACGGCAACGAGTGGCGATCGGTCGTTCGATAGTACGTGAGCCAACAGCATTTTTGTTTGATGAGCCGTTGTCTAATCTTGATGCCGCACTGCGCGTTGAAATGCGGTACGAAATTTCTAAGCTGCACCAGCTACTTGCCGCAACGATGGTTTACGTGACGCATGATCAAGTGGAAGCAATGACATTAGCTGATCGTATCGTTGTATTGGATGCAGGCAAAATCATTCAGGTGGGTACACCCAAAGCGTTATACAGCAAGCCTGCTAATACGTTTGTGGCACAGTTTATCGGTAGCCCGAAGATGAATATCATTCCGTATACGGGCCCAATGGAAGGTGCCGTACAATTAGGGATTCGCGCTGAACACATGTCAATTGTTGCTACAGGTGCTGGGCAATGTGACGGCACAGTTGAAGTGGTTGAATACTTAGGCGCTGATACCTTTGTATTGCTCAATTGCGAGGCGCTTGGTCAAATGTCAGTTCGGGTAACTGGCGAATCCAACCTAGCGCCAGGCGAGAATGTTGGATTGCAATTTGATCCCGATCACATTCATTATTTTGATAGTGATAACAACCGTCTGTAATTCTCTATTGTTTGTTGGTAAAGCCTAATTTTCGCAGGAATGTCGACTATAGGATTTCGCCTAAATATTCGATAAACAGAAGCTCGTAGAGAGTCCTTACAACAGTAGAAACGGCTTGCCAATATCGGCTTTCTGTAAATATAAATCCAGGTGAAAGGAAGTTTTCACGTCAAAATTCGATCATTTTTGCATCAAAACCCCCAAAAAACGTTGTTTTTGCAGTCGCTAGGGCTCGGCATCTCGGATACCGGCAACACTTTTGCTATATCAAACGCTCCAACGAAAGGATTTATTATGAAATTCAGAATTTTGATTAGCGCGTGCCTGTTTTTGTTTGTTCTAGCCTCTTGCGGTACCAGAGACGAAAACCCGAGTAGCTCGGGTACAACAACCGGCGGCACTACAACGGGCGATTCTGGCAACCCGTTCGGGAGTACGACAACAGGCACTACGGATGGTGGGACGAACGCTAACGAAGGTTCCTATTTTTTCGACGTCTTGGTTAATATAAACCAAGGCCCTGAGTGTGAAGAGACCAGCGGCGCTATATCAGTAAGCGGCAATGTGATTACTGGAACAATCGATAATCCCACTGACATTTCTTCTTTGGCTGTCTCTGGTCAAATTGGCGACGACGGCGTTATTGCAGGTGCTTTTATATTTGACGGTGGAGCTACATACGGCTCATTTTCAGGTAATGTCGTAAGTTCGAACTATTTCGAAGGAGATTGGGAAGATGTGTTTGGTTGTGAAGGAACATGGGTTGCTGATCAAAGCTAAAAATAGTTATACCAATAGCTAAACAGTTGGCTTGTCATTGTGGCAGGTCAACTATGGTTGCTGCTAGCGTAAGTACACGGTATCGTAGAGGTACCTTTTTTATTGTTACGCTATCATGTCCAAGCCTCCACTATTTTCTCGCCCTGAGCGCAGCGAACTGCCTGCGGACATCCAGCAACGAATGGATGACGTAGAACAGAAAGCCGGATTTGTACCTGAAGTATTTAATGTGTTTTCACAACGCCCGGACGAATTTCGTGCGTTCTTTGCCTACCACGATGCATTGATGGAGAAGGATAGCGAGCTGACTAAAGGTGAGCGAGAAATGATTGTAGTGGCAACCTCGGCACTTAATCGTTGTCTGTATTGTGTCATCGCTCATGGCGCTATAACCCGAATACGTGAAAAAGCCCCACGCCTAGCCGATCAACTCGCGACCGATTATCGTAAAGCTGATATCACACCACGACAATTGGCGATGTTGGAATTTGCGTGCAAGTTGTCGCAACAGCCGGCGGAAATAAATCAAGCTGATTACGATGAGCTGAGTGCTCACGGATTTAGTCAAGATGCTATTTGGGACATCGGAGCTATTTCAGCCTTCTTTGCATTATCCAACCGAATGGCAAGCTTAACCGATATGCGACCAAACGACGAGTTTTATTCGATGGGACGTTAGCTCGCCGGCTTAGTTGACCGCAACCTTTGCCTGTATGGTTTTGGAGTGCAATGTGACACCCAATATTAACGCTGCACCGATAATGTTATACAGCCAGTCCAGCGGATAGAAAGTTAACATCGTACCGGCAAGTATAAGAGGGTAGTGCCATAAGGCCAGTGGTCCTTCGGCATAGCGCTGCAACAGCATATTAAAACCGTATAGGCCAAATAGGGCAAACGCTCCCAGCTGCAATAGCTGCGGTAACTCTGAGCCTATTAACGGGGTATATGCAAACATCAGTGGCACTACATACAAACCCTTAGCAATCTTCCACGCTTCCACGCCAGTGGCCATGGGTTTAGAGCCTGCTATGCCAGCGGCCGTAAATGCAGCCAAGCAAACGGGCGGCGTGACATTACTATCCTGACTTAACCAAAACACGATCAAATGCGCTGTGAGCAAGAAGGTCGCCATGTCGGCTGGATCAACGAGCATTGGCCTTAACGCAATCGACAGATCAAACGGGATTGTGCTGAGTAGTTCTTTCGCTTCAGCGATAGGCATACCACTAGTGACCTTGGCCGCTAGTCCGGGATCAAACAACATAAATGTTGCGGCGACGGCTGGGTCAGATATGCCAGTCACTAGCTGCTGAACAATAATACCGTCTGCCAGCATGCCTGCAAGGGCCGGTGCTGAGAGAATTGATAACACGATGTAGGCAGCTGTTACTGGTAAGCCCATTCCCAAAACGAGTGAGGCGACTGTTATCAAGCCGAGTGCGATGATCAACGATCCTTGCGACCATTGTGCGATCATTAGCGCAAACGTATTGGCTAAGCCGGACGTTGTTACCGCATTATTGATTAATCCAACTGCAACTAACAACACGGCCGTCATGATTGATGTTTTGATACCCAGGTTTAAAGCCTTAGCAATGTTACGTGGCCCCATCTTGTTAGGCGTTAACCAGCTAATCACGACTAAGGTACCAATCGCAACCGATGCGGCATAGCTGGGTGTTTTACCGGTGACGAGCATATACGTCATTACGCCAAGAGGCACAATGAAGTTTAAAAAACCGGATATCATTTTGCCTTTGTCAACTGCCTCAACTTGCTCAGTGCTAATGTTGTATTTGATCGCTTCGATTCGCACGATAAA
>CALGND010000006.1 GCA_937958675.1 uncultured Granulosicoccaceae bacterium | reverse complement strand
TTATCCTTAGTAAACGTACCAGAAATGAAGTAACACATATGGATTAACATATCGGCGTCTTTTGCCAGTGTCGAGATGCCTTCGCAGGGCCCGGTGTCACCAGAGTAAACCAGTACACCTTCATCCGTCTCCAATCGAAAGGCATAGGGCTCGATATGCCCAGGTTGGTGGTACACCTCTCTTACCGAGATCTTCCAGTTATCAGATTCGATCACTTGCCCATCATGCAGTGGGGTGATGTCTGGTGTGGGCCGTATTCTTGGTAGCACGCCACCGCGATTTTGATAAACCAATTGGCTGCCGACAGAATTTAGCCGGCCATTTAGGTCTGGGTGGAAAACTCCTTCCTCACCAAACAGCAAATCAGTCATGCGTTGCATATAGGAGGGCGCATACACTTTAAGCTCAGGGATTTGCCCCGCGCCTTGGTCCCATCGGCTATGCACTAACCGTGCGTAATCCAAACAGTGGTCAGAGTGCAGGTGACTAAAAAATATGGTGTTCAAATCTTGCGCGCTATAACCCGTGCGTAAAAAGTTTTCATGCGCGCCGCCGCCGTGATCAAAAACGAGAATCTCATCACCGATTTCAATCAGATATCCCGAGCTCGCCCGGTTACTCATGGGTACAGGTGATCCAGTTCCAAGCAGTGTTACTTTCATTATCGTATCTCCCATTGACCAAAAGCACTATACTTAATCTATATCAAGGAACCTAATCATGACAACTCAATTATCACTATCAAGCGATAAAATACTTGCCCACACCGAAGGCGCTGTGGGCCATGTGATTTTCAATAATCCTGAGCGCTACAACGCAGTGTCACTGGAGATGTGGGATGCTGTTGAGCAAGCCTTATCCGCCTTTGTCGAAAACGACGATGTGCGTGTGGTGGTTTTGTCAGGAGCAGGGGGCAAGGCTTTTGTCTCGGGCGCGGATATTTCAAAGTTTGAAAAAGAACGCGGCTCTAAAGAAGCGGTCGAGCACTACAATGCACACCTCAAGGTGGTTTATGAGCTTATCGAAAACTACCCCAAACCCACCATCGCCATGATCAATGGCCATTGCATCGGCGGCGGATTAAACCTGGCAACCTGCACAGATTTTCGCATTGCATCTGCTAAGTCACGCTTTGCGATGCCAGCAGCTAAGCTTGCGCTAGGTTACCCCTACGATGCCATCCGTCGTTTGGTTAATGCTGTGGGCGCTGGTGCTGCAAAGCAATTAATGTTTACCGCTAAATCAATCGATGCAGATAAAGCACTACAACTGGGTTTAGTGCAAGAAGTTGTAGATGAGGATTCGCTGGCTGATCGAATAACCGAACTTGCAGATAACATCGCCGGTAATGCGCCGCTCACCATACGCGCCATGAAATACATCGCCACACAAGTAATGCATCGCGATCCCACTGCACGGGATTTTGATCGTTGCGACGAATTAGTCGCTGCGTGTTTTGCGTCGGAGGATTATGTAGAAGGGCGAACGGCTTTTATGGAGAAGCGTAAGCCTGATTTTAAGGGGCGGTAGGCAGTAAAGGTGGCGGCTGCCAGTTTACAATGGTGAATTGGTGAAATTACCGAAATATACCTTCTACTAGTACCCAATTGCTGTTCGAAACAGGGCTTACAATAGTCGTGGTTGCTGCTGTGTTTCTAATGTAATGTCGTTCTCACCAAGGTTTCCCTACAGATGATTCCCTTAAACCGTACTTCGTATCAATTGCTTCGCCTGCCAGCTTTGCTATTGGTCATTGCAAGCTTGGTATCGGCTTGTTCTAGTTCCAGTGAGCCTAACCCAGATGTAACGCAGCCGGCATCAGATGCTACAAACACAGTGGGCAACAACAATGGCAACCCGGGTGAGTCGCAAGCGCAAACAGGTGAGACAGAAACAGTCACCGCAGCATCAACCAACGTTGATTTTAGGATCACCGTTCCGGCCTACCAATCCAATGCTCTGCAGGTCCGTTTGGATTGGGGAACAACGCAACTGTACGCTGCGTGGAATGTTGACGAACTATGGACAGTATCAGGCGATCTTCCAATCAACACAGACAACACGCTGGTTGTCAGCTTCAATGATCGCAACGGCGGTATTACCTTGGGCCAGTTCGAAACAAATTTCAGAACAGGTGCCGGCCCCTCCGAATCCTTTACGGTAACAGCCGATCAATTTTCTACCGCACAGTGGGATAGTGACGGTGACGGTGTTAGTAACCTGGATGAATTAATTGCAGGCACTAACCCTGATGGCGGTGTTGTGCCAGAGCCGGTAGCGGTTAACCTTGAGTTAGTCGCAGATAAAACATTCCGCATTAGCTGGGAAGATTCACCGGCTGCTAGTTATTACGACATCTTAGAAAACCTCGACGGTGTTTCTGGTTATTACGCGGTGGCTAACAATATCGGAGCCGGCGTTCAAACATACGATCATCGAGTGGCGCTGTATAAAAGAGCGAACGCGCAATACATCGTTCAGGCTTGCAACAGCAGTGGTTGTAGTTATTCAGAAACGTTAAGTGTTACGGGCACTCTGGATCAGGCAATCGGTTATTTCAAATCACCTAACCCAAAAGGCGGTGTGGTTGATACTAGCCACGGTAGCCCAATAACAATCGGTGCCGATCATTTTGGATCTTCAGTTAATTTAAGCGCAGACGGTAGTACCTTAGTGATGGCTGCGACTCAAGAAGACAGCTCAGCAAGGGGTATCAATGGTTCGCAGAGCGATGATTCAGTTAACAATTCGGGTGCCGTCTATGTGTTTGTGCGCAGCGATAATCAATGGGAATTG
>CALGND010000005.1 GCA_937958675.1 uncultured Granulosicoccaceae bacterium | reverse complement strand
GACACGATTATATAAGAATGCAGAAATGATGCATCCAAGCAATTTTAAAGAATTGTTTCGGTACTAATACCGCTTTAAGCTTAGCCGCCTAATTCACTTCAACCGAATTAGACGTTGGCACCACATTCGATTCGATAATTTGAATCGGGCTGTAATTACCTTGGTCATCAAAGCCAACGATAAAGTACTTGGCTGAGAATTCAGGTGTATAGGAAGTGACGTTACCCAATGTGGTGAGGTAGACAAAATTATCGATGTGAACATTATAACCCGTCGCACCATCGACCGGATTCCATGTAATAGTACTGCCGTCATAGGCTACACCTGTTACAGCAGGTAAACCTTGCGCCGGCGTTTCAGATGGTGTGTTTGGTTCGGTGATAGTACCGATGGAGTCAACGGTAGCTGAATTAGTAGAAACAGTACGCCCACCATCAATAATTTGAAATGCACTGTAGTTGCCAGCATCGTCATAGCCAACAATGTTATAGCTGCCAGTCATTTGAGGGGAATACGACAATACATCGCCAACAGTGGTTAGATAAGTCCAGCCACCCGCGCCTTGGAAAAAATAATGAACGTTGTAACCGGTGGCATCGGATAAGGCATCCCATGTGATGTTTGTACCATCATAGTTTGCATTGCTTACGCCAACCGATGAGCTTACACCGGTACTCGTACCGCCAGTCTCGCCCTCACCTTCGTCCTCACTCTCGCCCACATCGACAAAGTTTGTGAGTGGCACAATGTCATTAGTAATCACTTCAAGTGGGCTATAGCTACCGGCATCGTTATAGCCCACTACATAGTAACGACCTGTTCCGGTAGGCGTGTATGAATCGACATCGCCAACGGTTGTTAAGTAATCAAAATCTAGATGGATGTTGTATCCAGTCGCTCCATCGAGATTATCCCATGTAATTTGTTGGCCGTCGTATACAACGCCAGCGACCGCAGGCAAGGATTGAGCTTGGGCCAGCATTGGCCAACTAAAGAAGGAAAAAAGTAGGGATAGGAATGACAAGGAATTTGCGTAACGCATTTTAATCTCCGTTTTAAACATAGAGCCGCCCCAACATCGGGCGGCTCCAAGCGTTTTACACATTACGCTAATTCATATCGCGTTACAAATGCGCGTTACAAATGCGCCTTACAATTACATCGGCAAACTACACCGACAAATTACGCCTGCAAATCAAAACGATCAGCATTCATCACTTTAGTCCAGGCGGCAACGAAGTCGCGTACGAACTTCTCAGAGTTGTCGTCCTGTGCGTAGACTTCGGCATACGCGCGTAAGATGGAGTTAGAACCAAATACCAAATCAGCACTGGTGGCAGTCCACTTTACGTTGCCGCTGCTACGATCACGGATTTCAAACAAGCCGTCAGAGCCAACCGGGTGCCAACTGTTGTTCATGTCGGTTAAGTTAACGAAGAAGTCATTCGTTAATTGACCTTCGCGATCAGTGAACACACCATGCTTTGAACCACCATGGTTGGTACCCAGTACACGCATACCACCTAGTAGCACTGCCATCTCCGCAGCTGTAATGCCGAGTAGCTGAGCACGATCTAGCATTAACTCTTCAGGGCCAACTGCATAGGCTTCTTTTTGATAGTTACGAAAACCATCAGCAAGCGGCTCAAGTACTGAGAAGCTCTCAGCATCGGTCATCTCATCAGTAGCATCACCACGGCCCGGCGTAAATGGAACCGCAACCTTAGCGCCAGCAGCTTTAATGGATTGCTCTAAACCCACATTGCCCGCCAAGACGATCACATCAGCAATCGATGCACCAGTATCAGAAGCAATTTGCTCTAGGGCCTTAAGTACTTTGTCTAAACGCTGTGGCTCGTTTGCCGCCCAATCTTTTTGTGGCGCTAAACGGATACGCGCACCATTTGCACCACCGCGCTTATCAGAACCACGGTAAGTGCGTGCACTATCCCAAGCTGTTGCAATCAGATCTGCTGCAGATAATCCCGCGTCGGCAATTTTTGCTTTTACCGCATCAACATCGTATGACGTAGAACCTGCTGGAATGGGATCTTGCCAGATGAGATCTTCGCTTGGCACATCAGGCCCGAGGTAGTTTGCTTTTGGCCCCATGTCACGATGCGTTAGCTTGAACCATGCGCGTGCAAATGTATCAGCAAAGTAGTCTGGATCAGCCATGAATTTTTGGCAGATTTTGTTGTAGATAGGATCAACCTTCATCGCCATATCGGCATCGGTCATCATTGGATCGTGACGAATTGACGGGTCAGTTGCATCAACCGGCTTTTTGTCTTCCGGCATATCCACTGGGCGCCACTGGTTAGCCCCTGCTGGTGATTTGGTTTGTTCCCACTCGTAGTTAAATAGGTAATCAAAGTAGCCCATATCCCACTGAGTGGGGTTAGCCGTCCACGCACCTTCAATACCTGAAGTAAACGCATCGCTTGCCTTACCGTTTTGACCAGGATTAGCCCAACCAAAACCTTGCGCCTCGACACCAGCACCCTCTGGCTCTGCACCAATACTGTCGTGCGCGCCACCACCACCGTGTGCTTTACCCACGGTATGCCCGCCACAGGTTAGTGCTGCTGTTTCTTCATCGTTCATTGCCATACGTGCAAAGGTTTCGCGCACGTGCAGTGCTGAGCGAGCAGGATCAGATACGCCATTTACCCCTTCAGGGTTAACGTAAATAAGCCCCATGTGCACTGATGCCAACGGGTTGTACATAGTGGATGGCGTGTCTAGATCTTCGTATCGATTAGCGCTATCGGCTAGCCATTCATCTTCAAGGCCCCAATTAATGTCAGTTTCTGGCCCCCAGATATCGGCGCGACCAAAACCAAAACCAAAGGTTTTAAGGCCCATTGTTTCGTAAGCCATGTTGCCAGATAAGATTATTAAGTCAGCCCATGACAAGGCATTACCGTATTTCTTTTTAACTGGCCACAAAAGGCGGCGCGCTTTATCAAGGCTTGCGTTATCAGGCCATGAATTAAGTGGCGCAAAACGGATGTTGCCAGAACCTGCTCCACCACGGCCATCGCCCATTCGATAAGAACCAGCAGAGTGCCAAGCTAGGCGGATCATTAAGCCACCGTAGTGGCCCCAATCAGCTGGCCACCAATCTTGGCTTTCAGTCATTAACGCTTTTACATCGGCTTTCACTGCCGCATGATCCAATGCTTTGGCAGCACTGCGATGATCATAGTCTGCGTCCATCGGGTTGGTACGTGCACCATGCTGATGGAGAATGTCTAGGTTAAGTGCTTTTGGCCACCACTTTGTGACCGGCTTTTCTAATGACGTGTTACCGCCATGTGCGAAGGGACAACCCCCTTTTACTTCAACGTTCATTGAGACTCCTTATTAATTATTAGTTGTTGATGACTAATCGATTATTCGATTTATTTTTTTTATAGTTGTTGTTCACGCCGATGTTGTTTGGCAACCAGGACAAACACCCCAATAGGTCACCTCTGCCTCATCGATCTTGTACCCGTGATCCTGCTCAGGTTGAAGACAAGGTGCTGCACCAATGGCACAATCAATGTCGGTCAAATTGCCGCATTCTCGACAGATAAGATGATGATGATTATCGACACGATCTTCGTAACGAGCAGGCGAGCCTGCCGGTTGAATACGGCGAATAATGCCGTGCTCCGACATCGCGTTTAAAGCATCATAAACCGCTTGCCTAGATATCACGCCTAGATCCGACCGCACTGCCTGGTGAATATCGTCCGCCATAGCATGAGGTGATGACAACACCGCTTGATACACAGCCAAACGTTGCGCTGTAACCTGCAAACCGGCCTTTTTGAGGGCTTCAGGCACATCCAGCGGCTTGGCTTTCTTGCTTTTCATGTTGTCCATAGTAAGTCTAATTCCTTACACTGTCAAGAATTGATGTGTTAGGTGTTTATCGTAGAAATATAACGGGCATAGTGCACCGCCTACTCCCTATATTTGCTCAATAGCTCAGCACTGATATGACAATAATCGCCCGGGCATCTCAGCAGCCGATCTTGATGTTCGGGATCACTTTTAACGAAATTTGATAAGGGCAGCACTTCGACCACTATGCGCGCTTTGTCCGATCGGTCATTGATAAAGGCCTTCGCTTGTTCAAGATGTACCGCCTGTAGGCTGTAAACCCCGGTGCGGTATTTCTCGCCGATATCATCCCCTTGTTGATTGACGCTGTACGGATCGATAATCTCGAATAACTCTGTCATTAACCCTGGAACCGACTGCTGTGCATCATCAAAACGAATACGCACACATTCAGCGTAACCATCATAAGGCCCCGCCGTCGTTTCGCTACTGCCATTGGCTCGCCCGGCTTGCGTGTCTATGACCCCGGGTACGTATCGAAAAAATTCTTGCACACCCCAAAGACAGCCACCCGCGAAATAAATTTCAGTCATTTTGATTTCCGCCACGCACTTGGCGAGTGATGTTGTCAGACAGTTTATCAGTGCCAAAGGTTGCGTAATCTGCGCAACTAACGAAGTCGCCCGCGAAGCCTACGACCAAATAGTGACGCGCGGGATTGGTTTCTCGATCGATATTTGACTGATTCATCACGCTGATAGATCGGGGAATAGCTCAGCCAAACCGTCAGCGCTTGCATCGCACACACCACGTTCAGTGATCAAGCCGGTAACCAGCCTATTAGGCGTCACATCAAATGCCGGGTTACCCCCGACTGTGCCTTCGGGTGTCACTTGCACAGTATTAATGTCGCCGCTGCCATCAATGCCTTGAATGTGCGTCGTCTCGCGCTCATTGCGTTCTTCGATAGGTATATCGGCCACGCCATCTTCGATAGTCCAATCGATGGTCGGTGATGGTAAGGCGACATAAAACGGCACCTTGTTATCGTGTGCTGCAAGCGCTTTCAGATAGGTGCCAATCTTATTGCATACATCGCCTCGACGCGTTGTACGATCGGTGCCAACAATCACCATATCAACCAAACCCTGTTGCATCAAATGCCCACCAGCATTATCGGTGATGTAGGTATGCGGCACGCCGTGGTTACCCAACTCCCATGCGGTTAGCGCACCCTGATTGCGAGGCCTTGTTTCATCAACCCAAACCTGCAACGCAATACCCTTGTTGTGCGCGTGATACATCGGGCTTGTTGCGGTACCCCAATCCACTGTGGCCAGCCAACCGGCATTGCAATGAGTGAGTAGCCGTACAGGCTCGTCAGGCGATTTTTTGGCTGCAATTTTTTCGATCAGTTGCAAACCGTGCTCACCAATGCGGCGATTAATATCAACATCCTCGTCAGCGATCTCATGCGCTAACAACAACGCAGCGGCCGCCCGCTCTGCTGCGTTAAGGCCTAACAAGCGTGCCTTGCACCGATCCAGTGCCCAACGTAAGTTTACGGCGGTGGGCCGGGTTGCATATAAGGTTTCCCATGCGCGTTGTATATTGGCATCAGAAGGATCTTGACTCATGGCATATGCCATTGCGTAGGCAGCAGTTGCACCAATCAAGGGTGCGCCGCGCACGCGCATCTGCGCTATTGCATCGACATAATCCTGCATTGATGCCACGCTTTGTTCGCGAAAATCATACGGTAGCGCACGTTGATCGATAATTTGCAGCGCGCCTTGCTGATCGTCCCACCATAAAGAGCGGTAGTGTTTATTACCTATTTTCACAGCAAGCTCCTCTGGCTGTCGTGATTGAATCATACATACAGAACACGGTAAGCTGCCCACTATAACAAAAGTTGAAAATGATCAATAAAGATGGATATTGAAAGACTCATAAAATACTTCGAAAACCAAACAAACAAAACCAACCCTAACAAAGAACCTGGTTTTTGTTCGGCTATCATTCATCGCGGTGAAATCATACATTCGATCAACCATGGCTTAGCCAGCTTGGAGCACGATGCGCCGCTGACTAATAATTCGGTATTCTATTTAGCCTCGCTCTCAAAACAATTTACGGCGGCATGCATTCTTAAGTTGGTGTATGACAAAAAGCTAAAGCTAACGCAGGACGTAAGAGCAATCGTAAAGGAGACTGACCAATTTAGAAATAAAATTACTATTCAGAATTTACTAAACCACACCAGTGGTATCCCTGATTATTTTCCCTACCTGGATTGTCAATTACACCTCGACGGAAGTGACTACTTTGACAATAAACACATCATGAAGATCATTGATTGCCTATGGGGGCTGGACTTTGCACCCAATGAAAAACATGAATACAGTAATTCTAACTACATCATATTGACGGAAGTGGTAAAGAAGGTCACCGGTAAGTCGTTTGCAAAGTTTGCCAAAGATAATTTATTCAAACCAGTTGGTATGAATCAAACGAGCTTTGATGACGATCGCTTCAAAGTGATTAAACATCGCGTATCTGGATATGTTTCACATTCTGCTAAACGAAAAAATTATCGTGTTGATTTGAAGAACTCCTGCACGGTTGGAGATGGTGGCGTGCTTTCGAGTATCAACGATCTTGCTAAATGGGAGGCAAACGCTCATAACAATAAGCTCTTGGATGGACCAGTGCTTAAAGGGTTGACAAAAACCAAGGCATTGGCTGATGGAAGCAAACTCTTTTACGCAAATGGAATGGAACTCTCACCTGAGAATGCGCCGATTCCTTATGTTTTCCATACTGGCGGCTTTGAAGGGTTTCATACGCTGCTTATCAGGGTGCCATCAGAAAAATTGTCGATGCTATATCTTTCTAACAATCCGGCTGTGGATTTTGATCTTACGACTACTCGTTCGAAAAAATTTGAGTTAATAAGCTAAATTCGGACAACTAGACTAGTCAACCGTTATCGCGATACTTGGCGAATTTTGTAACGTCTGATAAACCACGCAATAACGCTCTGTTAACTTCAATAGTGAATCCAATTGCTCTTGGTTGGCATCGGTGTCTAAATTAAAATGCAGGCGAATATTCTGGAAGCCTACCGGGGTTTCTTTTGATACACCCAGTGTGCCCCGAAAATCAAGATCACCCTCAGCACTGATAGTGCCATCAACCAAATTGACACCAATTGCCGTGGCCACGGCTTTTAAGGTGACGCCTGTGCAAGCCACCAATGCTTCCAACAGCATATCGCCCGAGCAAAGTGAAAGCCCATCACCACCCGTGGCGGGATGAAGGCCGGCTTCAACGAGGGACTTTCCAGTATCAATTTTACAGGTGATGCCCTCTCCAATGCGCGCATTCGCCTTTAACGTTACGGTTGCAGCTTCTGGGTTATCTTTGTATTGCTGCTTTAATGGGGCTTGTAGTGATTTAAGTTCTTCTGCCTTCATTTGAGTTCCAGAAAATCGTTCGAGTAAAAACGCTTGTGTGTTTTGAGTGTTCACACTCCACCTACTACTATACGTATATCGGGGGAGCCTGCTTCGAAAAAATGGCCTCAACTTGCGAATTACTGACTGAGGCATTGTTGCCGATCAATTGCCCAAGATTACAAGCACGAAGTTAAACGCGATCAGGTACTCATAAAACGATGCTCAAAACCGATAATTGAACTTTGAATATCAATAAAAGGTCAATATCTGGGCACTTATCTGTGAATAAATCCAGTGGTCCCAGTTTTGCAAAGCCATAGTGGCAGTTCCACTATGAAGAATCCCTGCAAAGCGCTATTCTTAACCAGTCAAGCCTCTAAGGAATGTTATCTGATGCAGCATCACCATCATCGTAGATTAGAACGTTTACTAAGCACTCGAGCCTCGCGAGCACTTAGTAGTGCAGTGATATTTACGCTTACCGTATTGATGGGCTGTACGGCGACAGCAGACACGCGAGAAACCGCGCTGGATACGCTAGTCCCCACCATTGAGCATGAGCAAGCAACTGAGGTCATTGTTGAGCTTATGCAGCGGTATCATTACAGCCAGGTGTCAATAGATAATGAGCTGTCAGATCAGATATTTGACCGATTTTTCGATTCGCTCGACCCGCAGAAGAGTTTCTTGTTGGCAAGCGATATTAAAGAATTTAATCAGTACCGCTTAGAGTTTGATGATGCGCTTCGTAACGAACAATTGGACCCGGTTTTTAAAATATTCAAACGCTATCGGGCACGAGTTGAGGATCGCGCAGAATTTGCGCAAAAACTACTAAACGGTAAGTTCGATTTCACTATCGACGAAAGCTATACCTTCAATCGTGAAGAGGCAGATTGGCCGGAATCAGGCAAAGCTGCTGATGAGCTGTGGCGCAAGCGCGTGAAAAATGATGTTCTCAACTTACGTTTGGCTGAACAATCCGACGAAGATTTAACGAAAACCCTAAAACAGCGCTACGAGCGAATGCAACGACGCATTAGTCAGCTCTCAGCTAACGAAGTGTTCCAGATTTTTATTAACTCGTACACCTTGTCGGTGGAGCCACATACTTCCTACTTTTCACCACGCAGCTCAGAAGAATTCAAAATTAATATGAGCCTGTCACTCGAAGGCATTGGCGCAGCCTTAAGCACTGAGGACGAATACACGGTTGTGCAACGTATTATTGCAGGTGGCCCAGCTGCCTTGAGTGAAAAAATAAGCCCTGATGATCGGATTGTGGGTGTAGGCGATGGTGACGAGGAAATCGTTGATGTGGTGAGCTGGCCATTGGGCGATGTTGTTGATCGTATTCGCGGGCCAAAAGGTTCAACAATACGGCTGAAAATTTTACCAGCCAATGCGCCTGCAGGATCTCCTCCCACCATTATTACGCTGGTGCGCGACAAGATCAAACTAGAAGAACAAGCAGCCAAACGCTCGGTAGTTGAGTTGTCGAGCAACGACAAAAAGCAACGCTTCGGTGTTATCGACCTACCAACGTTTTACCTAGACTCGGCCGCCAGAGCTGAAGGCCAAGCGGATTATCGCAGCACCACTCGCGACGTTGAGCGATTGTTGGGTGAGCTAACATCAACCGATGGTGGGGTCGATGGCATCATCATTGATCTACGTGGCAACGGCGGCGGCTCACTGATTGAAGCGACGCAGCTCACTGGCTTGTTTATAAAATCTGGGCCGGTTGTGCAAATCAGAAATGCCAATGGTGAAGTTGATGCAGAAAAGGATGTCGACCCTGCGGTCGCATACACTGGTCCCTTAGCTGTGCTGGTGGATCGCCACAGTGCATCCGCATCGGAGATCTTTGCAGCGGCCATACAGGATTATGGGCGTGGAGTGATACTCGGTGAGCCTACATTTGGAAAAGGCACAGTGCAAACTGTAGCGCCACTTGATAGAGACGGTAAATTAGGGCAGTTGAAAATAACCATCGCGCAGTTTTTCCGCGTCAATGGGGATGGAACCCAACACAGGGGCGTGATACCCGACGTACTGTTCCCTACCGCGTTGGATTCTGATGCGCAAGGCGAACGCGGCTTGGACAATGCCTTGCCGTGGGCTGAAGTTGCCGCCGCTAACTATGACGCTTGGTCAATGCAAAAAGCGGACTACGCCCCTATGCAGTCTTTGCATGAAGCTCGATACCAAGCAAGCGATTCGTTTGCTTTGCTCATCGAAGAAATTGAAGCACAGCGTTTGGCTAGATCACAGAACTCTATATCATTGCTTGAGAGTGCACGAGAAGAAGAGATCGCTGAACGGCAGACTGATCGTGAAGAACGTGAAGAGCTCTACCGAAAGGCCTTTGGCGCATCCAGCCGGGATGACGATGATGATAACGAAACAGCAGTAGCAGATATTCTTTTAGAGGAAGCTGCCAATGTGCTAAACGATATCATTGAAAGCCGACTTAAGAGCAAACCCTAGGTAGTGTATTGATGGTTACTGATTTTCTCATTGAATAGGGATTATTTTTACAACGCCTATACCACTCTGGGATATATATACGTGCCCATCACTAGAAACGTCGATCCCGCTTGGTGATACAACAGCATTGCGATAGTTATCGTTTTTTGCTCGCGTGAATGAGCTATCGGTGACAGGGTTCTGCATGACATAAAGTGCTGCATCAACCGAATTTTTCGAATCCTGCTGCTCTGTCAACCACAAGTTGCCAGCAGGCCCAATGACCAGTGGACCTGGGCGCCGGATGGCTACATCGCCTGAGTGTTTCGTGATATCGACTATGCCAGACGTACCCGGCACGCCAAAAATGCCAGTGTCCGCGTTTGTCATTCTAAACACTTTGAACCCAGTAGTGATTGGTGAACCACTATCACCTTGAATTGACACATAGAGGGTTGTTGGATCGTTGTCGTCTGCAGCAATGTATCCGGTGTTATAAAAATCATTATTCATCAAACTCATGCTCGGCCATATATCTACCCAGTTTCGCCCGCCATCATTAGAGCGATACAAGCCACTCGACAAATCAATCAAATAAACAACACCTGAGCCAGCATTGTTTGGCCATACAAATCTAGTTCGATTTGTCGATCCTATTGTTACGCCACTACTCTTAGACCAAACACCGCTGTGGTAACGGTATACACCTTCGCCCTCTACTGCAGCCAAAATAGTCTGTGTAGTCGCAATACTTCCATCATGATACCCAACGGATACAGCCTGTACCCGTCCATCGTTATCCGCAGTTGCTGAAACAAGATTGGTATTCGTCCAAGCAGAATCAGCAGGCATGCCAAGTGCTGTGGCAAGTTTTATGAACACCTCACCACCACCAGGATTATTGGTATCCCTATCTCCCACGCCAATTATCACTTCATCCGATGTGGCATCGAAAATAACATCGTAAGCTTTGGATTCTGCACCATTAGGTTTGTCCCGAGACATATCGCCGCCCTCAAAGCCTGCACCTGTTTGAAGCAAAACGTAATCGGTGTTCGCTATAACGACTTGAGCAGGGTTATTTGGATTAACTGCAACGCTGTTGCTTGACGTCGCCTGCATGTTATTGACAGCAGGCTTCCATAAGCCCCCTCCGTTATCGGACTTCCAGATTCCACCGCGCCCTGAGACATAAACGATATCGTCAGAAACGGAACTAAGAGAGTTGCCGCGAGCAACAGCAATAGAACTCACCACACTGTTTTTACGTCCAAGACCCGCTTCACTAAATGCGACTGTACTAAACCACCAATCGTGTTGCTGGCCATATAGGGTGTCTGCCACATTGCCATTTACGTCAACCAATGGTGACCAATCATCGCCGCCATTAATTGTTCTCCAGATAGTGGAGTAGTCTGCGCCCGATGCAATTCCACCCAGATTGGTTGTACCTGCATAGACAATATCATTGCCGTTGGCGACGTAACCAGTAACAGCTGTCCATTGTCGATTACTATTGTTAATAGACAGGCCGGTATTCTGCAGTACCCATGAATCCCCATCAAATTTTACAATCCCTTCATCGCCAATAGCGCCGTACACATGACCATTACTAAGCACGGTCAAGCCTTCAGGCCGTTGGGTCGGATACACTAATGAAGAAGTTGGATCAGATATGTTCGAGTAATCTATCTCGTATATGCCATTTCTAGAGGTATTGAAAAACTGTATCGCCGCAAATACGGTATTCGGTAAAGACGGGGCGCGCGCGACTGAACGTACAAAACCAGCCCTGTGAACTGCGGCTACCTCATTTTCCCCACCTTGAGTAAAGAACCGAACGCCATCCTGGTATGACCCGGCAATGACGATGTCGTCTGTGTGTGCAGCTGGGTTGTTCCCTTCGTCCACAACGATCAGCTTTCCATTAGATCGAGGGTGAGCATCAGGAACTGGATCCCTCTCCTCAGAGTGGTTGCCTGCAAACTGGGCATTAGCCCCATCTCCAGTTAACGCCCAAGTGTCACCACCATCAATCGATCTAAACAGTCCACCTGTGGTTCCCTTGTCGCCACTTCCTGCATAGAGTATTTGGTCGTTATCTGGAGTGATCACCAATGACGCTACCTTAGTACTCTCCAAGCCTTCGTTACGATTTTCAAATCGCAGCCCACCGTCCATCGATTTAAATACTCCCGAGACATCGGCAGAAGAATAAATGGTTTGTCCGTCCTCGGTTATGGTTACATCACTTTGAAACCCGCCTCCACTGACGTTGGTATCCACCAAGACAATTTCAATCGGTTCCGCTCCACCCGAACCCTGTTGGGACGATCCACACCCAAGCAAACCAATTGAAAGAATCACATAAAAGAGAAGATAAAATCGAGCAAACATACGCACGGAAGCCCTCCTGATATCACTACGTTGTTAGCACTAAGTACAGCACAGTCAATCAGCAACTATTGGTCCACAATGACGACGTTCTGGTAAACACAGGCCAAACTCATGCAATAGCCCACAGAATATTTGATAACTCGTCCGGGCCTTCAAGCGCTTTTAAAACAAACGACCTTGGATAGGCTCATCACTCTGGCCTGGTCCACGCCATTGGTACTCACCCAAATTAAGCCTGTTATTAGAAAACATAACGCCTTCTTCCTCTAGGCGCTTTTTCTGTATTGCAGCCTCTGGATGACTAATCTTTCCTTGCGAGTTAACAACACGATGCCACGGCACATCGTCCGGGCATGCCGCCATTGCTAAACCTGCCCAGCGAGACGCAGACATTTTATAGTCGTCTTCGCTAATGCCCTCAGGCTGAGGAATTAGCTTTGTGAGCTGCCCATAGGTGGCGACTCTGGCGTGTGGAATATTGCGCGCTTGGGCCCAGACTTGTTCGTAGTAGAGCTGTCTATTTGGAGGATGCACGTAGTTCATGAAAATGCAATGCCTCCCCCCTCTACTACTCTGGCCTTGTATAAGGCAATATCTCTTCTACATCTAAGCGATATCCAGATTCTGCAAGATCGCTAGTCACGGTTTCAGCGCGAATCCTGCCGATTGCCCACACTGGATCGTATGGGCTATCTATTTCTATTGTTTCGTATGGCACCGCATGCACCACTTGATTAGCAGGCGGAGGTGGCGTGTGCATACAAGCACCTACATAGGGCACTAAGAGGAACTCGCTCAAACGAGTTTGGCCATCAAAGTCGAGCGGTGTTATGTAGGCAGCAATTTTGACTCGCTTGCCATGCAGTTCATCAACTACAGGCGCGTAGTTAAATTCTTTTTCTAGTTTTTCCAGTATCGCGTTCGATTCGTCGCTGCCGTCCAACAGTTTGTCTATCTCGTCTGAGGACATAGTCTCAAACGGATTTTCCGGCTGTACAAAATCTTCTGGGATCAGATCACCCCAATCGATTTCAGTTAATTCCAAATCTTGTTTGTAAGTACTCTCTGATTTGCCAAACGGCCACCAACCAGCGTAGCTCGCCGCACCAAAGAAAAGTACGCTTGCAGTAGTAGCGATAACGATAAATCCTCTGATTCTCATTTGAATACCTCGTTAATCATGTTTAAGCCAGTCGTTTTAAAGCCATTTTATTAAAGGCGTTGCGACAGCCCATCTGCCAGCGATTTTCGATAAGCCTGCAAAGCCGGGATTGTACCCGCTAAAACACCAGCAACCGCTATCCACAGCAATATTTTGATCTCAGTACTCTGAGGTAGCGACAATGGCAGCACCAACCCAAAGCGCTGCTGTAAAAATAGTGAACCAACGCCCGTTAGGCCATAATGTAATACTAAGCCTGCGATGATGCCACCAATTGTTAACAAGGTGGATTCGATGCAAAGCAGCAAAAATACATGTGACGGGCGAGCGCCCACTGAGCGTAGGACAGCCATTTCTCGACGACGTTCATTTAAACCTGCCAGTAATACTGACATTAAGTTGACCAGGCCGGCTATTACAACAATGATGGACACAATTAACAATGCCATTTCAGCAACGCTAATCAAGCTCCACAGCTCTTGCAACGCAACGCCAGGCAGGATCGCCAGCAGTGGCTCTGCTCGATAATTGTTGATGGTCCGCTGTTCGCGGAACACTGCGCCTCTGGATTTTAGACCCACCAGAAGTGCGGTCACGGCCTTGGGTTGCAGGTCCATGCCTCGTATAACGTCGGCGGGCGTGCCCTCGCCTTTGACGGTCGCACCGTTTCGCCAATCAACGTGCATGGCTTCTATTCCCTGCAAACTGACATGAATGGCACGATCAACTGGTGTACCTGTAGCCTCTAATATGCCACTAACCATAAACGGCTGTTTATCATGCTCAACTAATGCAACATTGCCAGTACCGTGTGCGACTACAATATTATCGCCAACTTGATAACCCAGCTCAGCCGCCACTTGGCTGCCGATAACCGCGTCAAATACATCGTCAAAAGGTTTCCCAGTTGCTAAGCTTAACGCCCGTTTATCACCGAAGCGATAATGTTTAAAGTAATCTAGGTTTGTGCCAACCACGCGAAAGCCTGCATGCGAATCACCTAATGACAATGGGATGATCCAATCCAGTGCACTACGCTCTGAAATCTCTTCAACACTCTCCCAACTAATATTGTTTGTTGCATTGCCGATACGAAAAACTGAATACAGCAATAGCTGGACTGCACCACTTCTAGCGCCGATAATGAGATCTGTGCCCGACACTGTTTGGGTAAAGCTGTTGCGTGCATCACGTCGTATTTTTTCAACAGTGAGTATCAGCGCAACACTCATGGCAATTGCCAGTACAGCCAATAAAGCAGTAGGCCATCGGTTGCACACACTTTTCCAAGCAATACCGATCATGACACTGTATCAGTCAGTGAGGAAGACTCAGCGGCAGAAGCGGCATTGTTGATATCGCGTAAATCTATGCGTCGACTAAATGAATCTGCCAAAGCGGCATCATGACTGACAAATAATAACGTCGAACCAGCCAACTTGACCTCGTTGAACAGCAACTTTAGAAACGCCTGCCTGGAATCACTATCTAGCGATGACGTGGGTTCATCAGCGATTATAAGTGGCGGCCGGCCAATCAAGGCTCGCGCAACAGCTACGCGCTGTTGTTGACCCACACTGAGTTGGGATGTGGCTCGATGTCTATACTCATCCGGCGAAAGGTGCATCGCACTCAAAAGACGATCGGTTTCTTGATCTAAGGAGAGCCCACCTTCACAGGCACGTGATTTTCGCGCTGCCGAAAAACGACAGCTAAGCTGCACGTTCTCAGCAACCGATAAAAAAGGCAATAAATTAAATTGTTGAAAAACCAGCCCAATACGATCAACGCGAAATTGGTCTCGCTGGCCACGACGCAACTCGGCCAGCGATTGATCATCAATGAGTATGTCCCCTGTCTGTGGTGAGAGCACAGCGGCGATTAGGCTAAGCAATGTCGTTTTGCCGGAACCCGAAGGCCCTTGAAGAAAAACATGTTCACCGCGTGATATCACGAATTCAGGAATCGATATCACGGGTGTTGAATGTTTGTTCCAAGCAAAACTAACATCACTAAGCTGAACTATATTTTGCGTCGCGCTACTCATTCATACTATCGACTCTTCGATGGTTGTGCAGTAATGATATTTTACTGAACCTGTTCTACATCTAAAACCGTGCTGCTAGGGCTTAGCTCTGCAAGTGCCTGTCCCTTTTCACCCACTAGCTGTACATCTAGATCTTCAAAGCCAGACCAAACAGTGAATAAAGTCATGTCGATACTCTTTATCGCACTGACATTTTTGCAAGCGTAGCTGTACGTCGCATGCATAGTACTGTGAGTGCTTGCTTCTTCGTCGTGTCCGTGCTCATCATGCTCTTTGTCGTGCCCGTGCTCGTCGTCATGCTCGTCGTCGTGTCCGTGCTCTTCATCGTGCTCTTCATCGTGCTCTTTGTCGTGTCCGTGCTCGTCGTCCGACATTCCATTTTCCAATGTAATTTCGTCGATAGCGCAATCACCGGCATCAAATGCGAAAAGTAGCGCTGGATCGTTTAGTTTGCCAAGTGCTTCATCGACCAAGGCGTGCTCCTCATCGGTTTGCGGTGCGTATTCAAACCCCACCATGTTGTTCCATGGTGTCTCCAGCTCTATAAATACGGTCGCATCATTGATAGCAACATTTAACGACGCTGCACCATGGACATGGCTATCAAGATCGCGTTCTGTTTGGGCGGTGGCGAGCGTTGCATAACTGACAGCCACAGTGGCAAGTACTGGAAAAAGTTTCATAATTTGTCTCCTGAAAAAGATAAAGGTAATTGTTATTACCCGAGCATTTATCTCGAGCAATAGTGATTCAGGAGTGAATCGGAGGGCCGCGAATGGGTTGTGTATCAGTTAAGTCAGTGAAAACATTACTATGGTGATAGTTTATAACTAGGCTGAGCCTGGGCCCAATCGCAACCGCATGAAATTCCGCCGGTGTGATTGCGGCCAAACCGGCATAGGCATGATAAGCCGCGCAATCACTATTAGCCTCATCCGAAGCAGTTTGATCTAGGCTCAGCGACCCCTTGTGATGTGGCGTGTGCTCGTGAGTGCTGTGGTTGTGCGCGCCTAGATGATTGGCTTTATATTCATTAAGACGGTTGTGGGTACTGTTGTGGACGTGGGCATCAGCAGGCGTGCCAATATGGCTAATAAGGTGCGCGTTGGCCACGACTTGGCCAAAGCACAAAGCCACCGCTAGCAGGTAGTGTATGACGGTACTACGTTTCATATTAGTCAGTATAGCTGCACTCGCTGCAATCCAGTATGAAATATTTCATAGCGATCCCACCACCATTGCCCCGTCTGGGGGTCATGGCCTTGGTGTCTATTAAAGTGTTGCAAATCTTGTTGCAAGTCATATTGCAGTCATATTGCAAGTAATAGGCCCTGGGTTACTCGCCCGCAAGAATATCGCATTTAAAGTGCAGATTGCCGTCTTGAGTGAGTTCCTGCGCCAGCTTTGGCAGTAAGCCTGACATTTTTTCATATAGAGTCCATGGCGGATTAATGATTATCATCCCAGCTGAGCTCATGCCTCGTGCAGCAGAATCTTCGCTGATTCCCAGCTCAAA
>CALGND010000004.1 GCA_937958675.1 uncultured Granulosicoccaceae bacterium | reverse complement strand
TGCAAGCTTCATGTCATGGTAACAACAATGATGCCTTAATCGATGGTTTGCTTGCTGCTGGTGAACTCGCACGCGGTATAGCCGTAGTAGATGACACCATCACCAAAGATGATCTTGCGATAATGAATAAAGCCGGTGTGCGCGGCGTTCGTTTCAACTTTGTGCGCAGGTTAGTTGACCCTAAACCACGTGATTACTATGAGCGCATTGTAGAAAAAATAGCACCACTGGGTTGGCATATCATTGTGTATATTGAAGCCGCAGATTTCGCTGATCAATTGCCATTGTTACAAAGCTTGCCAGTTACTATAGTGTTTGATCACATGGCAAGGCCAGATGTTAGCAAGGGCGTGCAGCATCCAGATTTTACGCAGTTTGTCGAGCTTTTAAGTGATGAAAAATATTGGACTAAGGTATCTTGCCCTGAGCGTCTAACTCAACAAGGTGGCAGCCATTCAAATTACTCGGATGTGATACCGTTTATGAAGCACCTTGTCGACGCCTACCCCGATCGAGTACTGTGGGGGACCGACTGGCCTCACCCTAATATGAAATCACATATGCCAGATGATGGGCAATTGGTAGAGCTATTACCGTTAATCGCTGACACAGAGGAAAAACAACGAAAGCTACTGGTCGATAACCCGATGCGATTGTACTGGCCTTAAACTATATTGAAAGTTCCACTCAATAAAGAACTGATCTCAGATATTATATGTATATCCACAGCGTTTTAATTGTGTTTAATACTCAGCAAGCTACCACACATTAGCGGTTTTACTACAGCAAGGTTTAGTTCATGGCAATTGATAAAATTTATGATGACATTCCAGGCACGGTTGTCTTCGACAGCGACCAAGCCATCAAAGGCTACCACCTAAATCAGTTTTGTATTAGCCTGCGTCTAGCGCCTAATCGAGAAGCCTTTAAAGCAGACCCGCAAAACTACATCGATCAATTTCCAATGACTCCAGAGCAACGCGAAGCAGCGCTAAACCAGGAATGGAATCTCCTATTGGAACTAGGTGGAAACATCTATTACACATCTAAACTAGCCGCCTTTCACGGCATTAATTTTCAGAACCTTGCAGGGTTAATGACCGGAATGGGCTCTGACTACCGTGACATGATGATCGCTGGTGGGCGCAACATAGACGGCAATCGCTATCAATCTGAATGGGACGAAAAATAATGGCATATATCTCTTCAGGCGTAGCCTGCTCGCACGTTCCAGCATTGGGTGTTGCATCCGACACCGGTATTGCCAATGATGATTACTACGGCCCAATATTTAAGGGGTTTGAGTTTTCAAAGCAGTGGATAGAAAACGAAAAACCCGATGTCATTTTTCTAGTGTACAACGATCATTGCACCGCATTCGATGCTCGCATCATCCCTACATTCGCGCTAGGTTGCGCCAGTGAATACGTACCGGCAGATGAAGGTTGGGGACCGCGCCCGGTGCCGGTGGTACAGGGCCATCGTGAACTCTCCGCCCATATCGCGCAGTCACTTATTCTTGATTCGTTCGACATCACTATAATGAACGAAATGGAAGTTGATCATGGCTTAACCGTTCCTCTAACGATGATGTTTGGGCAACCAGATGAATGGCCTTGCCCGGTTGTACCCTTAGCAGTAAATGTTGTGCAGTATCCGGCTCCATTGGGTAGCCGCTGCTACGCGCTAGGTAAGGCCATCCGAACCGCCATAGAATCTTATCCGGATAATCTTAAAGTGTGTGTATTCGGTACTGGCGGTATGAGCCATCAGCTGCAACACAAGCGCGCTGGGCTAATTAATTCGGAATGGGATGATCGCTTTATGAACCTGCTTGTCAACGAGCCAGAAAAAGGTGCCAGTATCGATCATATTGAGTACTTACGTGAAGCGGGGTCTGAGGGCATTGAGCTAGTGATGTGGCACGTGATGCGGGGCGCCCTAAATGAGCAAGTTGAAGAAGTCCATCGGTTTTATCATGTGCCGGCATCCAACACCGCCGTTGGCCACCTAATATTGGAGAATAAATAATATGGTTAAGATGGGTGTGGCAGGCGCTTACGGTGCCTTTGGACTTAAACACTTAGACGCACTGGCAAATATCGATGACGTTCAAGTAACAGCAATATTCGGCCCAAACAAACAGAAGATTACCGCGCTTGCAACTGAGCGTAAAATACCCACTGCCTGCTCGGAGTTTACCGATTTTCTTGAACAAGATATTGATGCCGTTATCTTATCCACCCCGACTCAAATGCATTGCGATCAATCTATTGCGTGCATGCGAGCTGGTAAGCACACGTTTTCAGAAATTCCAATGGCGGACAGCTTAAGCGATGCAAAAAAAATGGATGCTGTGCAAAAAGAGACCGGCATGATTGGCATGGTTGGACATGTGCGTAGGTTTAATCCATCGCACCAGTGGATCAAACAACGCATAGATGCAGGCGATTTCAACATTCAGCAACTGGACGCCCAAACCTATTTTTTCAGGCGAACCAACACCAATGCAAAAGGCGAGGCACGTAGCTGGACAGATCACCTCTTGTGGCACCACGCCTGCCATACAATCGATCTATTCTTGTATCAAACAGGCGAAGTGCCGAGCGAAGTATTTGGCCTGCAAGGCCCTGCGCACCCTGATTTGGGTATTGCGATGGATATGACAATCGGGCTTAAAACGCCTTCTGGCAAGCTATGTACCCTGTCATTATCATTCAACAACGACGGGCCGTTTGGTTCGTTCTTTCGTTATATCGGTGACACCGGTACCTATATCGCTAACTATGATGATCTCTTTGATGGTAAGCAAAATCCGATTGATTTAACGGGCGTGGCTGTATCCAATAATGGTATCGAATTAATCGATCGTGAGTTCATCACAGCCATCGAGGAAAACCGAGAGCCAAATTCTAGTTTTGCCCAAGGTCTTGCAGTTATGCAAGTTATGCAACTACTCGAAGATCAAATGGGTGTTCTAAAGGTATAAACCGGCTACTGCTAAAGGAACCAGATCGTGTCTAATAAAAAAACTGCACTTGTCGTATCCGCTCACGCCGCTGATTTTGTTTGGCGATGCGGCGGGTCGATCGCCCTACACCAAAAGCTCGGATACGAAGTTACCGTCGCGTGTTTGTCATTTGGTGAACGAGGTGAAAGCGCACGTTTATGGAAGGACGGAAAAACCTTGGAGCAAGTCAAGTCAATTCGCAAAGGTGAAGCCGAAAATGCAGCCAAAGCACTAGATGTGCACGACATTCAATTTTTCGATCTAGGCGATTACCCATTAAGGTTGGAGGAGGACGACAAATTTAAGCTTGTCGATTTGATGCGCGCAACACAGCCCTCTTTCATGATGAGCCATTCGCAATACGATCCCTATAACACCGATCATATGTACACCACAGAAGTTGTAATGGAAGCACGGATGATTGCACAGGCATGGGGCCACAACCCTGGCGAAAAAGTGCTAGGCGCACCACAGCTTTATTTATTTGAACCTCACCAGAGCGAACAAATGGGCTGGAAACCGGATACCTTTCTTGATATCACCGACGTGTGGGATCAAAAACGTGCGGCTATTGAATGCATGGAAGGACAACATCATCTTTGGGATTTCTACACTAATGTCGCCGAAAATAGAGGCAACCACTTTCGGCGTAACTCCGGCGGGCAAGCCGGTGGACGGGCGGCAAAATATGCTGAAGGGTTTCAATCAATCTACCCTCGTTGTGTGGATGAACTCTAGTGACTATTGTAAAAGCTAAATATAGAGCTGGCCGACAATGGCGTTGAGAACACAAGTTGTTGTAATTGGTGGCGGACCATCAGGGCTGTTGCTTAGCCAACTGCTGCATCGACAAGGCATCGAATCTGTAGTGCTAGAGCGCAAAACACGTGACTACGTGCTCGGGCGTATACGCGCAGGGGTGCTTGAAACGGGTACTGTCAATCTTATGCGCCAAGCCGGTGTCTCTGAACGAATGGATAAAGAATGTCTGGTGCACGATGGTATCGTGATTTCCCATGCGGATGAACAATTTAGCATTAACCTAAAAAAGCTTACCGGCTCGAATGTCGTGGTGTATGGGCAAACCGAGCTCACTCGAGATTTATATGATGCACGCGAAGCGGAAAACGGTACGCTTATTTTTAATGTTGAGAACGTTCAAATACTTGATGCCGATAGTGATCACCCAAGAGTCAGCTATGAACAGGACGGAAAATCCTATCGCATAGATTGTGATTTTGTTGCAGGTTGCGATGGTTTCCATGGCGTGAGCCGCCAGACTATCCCCATAAGTGCTCGCACCGAATACGAAAAAGTGTACCCATTTGGTTGGTTGGGCATTCTTTCAGAAACACCTCCGGTTAATGATGAGCTGATATACGCCTCTTCGTCCCGTGGCTTCGCACTGTGTTCCATGCGAAATCAGAATCTGAGCCGGTACTACATTCAATGCTCATTAACAGACTCCCCAGATGATTGGTCCGATGCTGCTTTTTGGCAAGAACTCAAACGCCGCATTCCAGCTGCCACCGCTGAATCACTAGTAACAGGCCCATCGATTGAAAAGTCCATTGCACCGCTGCGCTCATTCGTCACAGAGCCAATGCGCTGGGGCCGGCTTTTTCTTTGCGGAGATGCAGCCCATATCGTGCCGCCAACAGGTGCTAAAGGCCTCAACACAGCCGCCGGTGATATCCACTATCTGTATAACAGCTTCGCCCAGTACTACGCAACCGGTGATACCTTAGGCCTTGATCAATACTCAGAAAAAGCCTTGGCACGTGTCTGGAAGGCGGTGCGATTCAGTTGGTCGCTAACATCCATGTTGCATCGCTTCCCCGATCAAACTGAATTTGACCTAAAAATACAAGCTGCCGAGGTTGCTTTTATGAAAACCAACCAGCATTCACAATCTGTACTAGCTGAAAACTATGTAGGCCTCCCCTACTGAAAGATTATGATCTCAATACGCAAGGGCTATACTAATTTCTTTTAACCTAACACTCTAAACCACGACTATGGCGTATTTACCTCAAGAACTCGGTGTAGTAAATCAAACAGTAGAGCGTGCTGAACAATCCGTTATCGACGCTTTGGCAACATGCGGCGTCGCAACTGTGCACGAGGCTCAAGGACGCAAAGGGTTGCTGGCATCTTACATGCGCCCAATCTGTGCTGGTCAAGCTATTGCAGCTTCGGCTATCACGGTACTCGCACCACCTATGGACAACTGGATGTTGCATGTAGCCATTGAACAAATAAGAGAAGGTGATGCATTAGTCTTAGGGACAACATCACCTTCAGATGCGGGTTACTTTGGCGATCTGCTCGCAACCTCAGCTAAAGCGCGTGGCTGCCGCGGACTAATTATTGATGCGGGTGTACGCGATGTTAAAGATCTCACTGAAATGGATTTCCCTGTTTGGTCAAAAGCCATTGGTGCTCAGGGGTGCATTAAAGAATCACTGGGGTCAGTGAATATTGATATTGTTTGCGCCGGCGAAATAGTACGTGCAGGCGATATCATCGTTGCTGACGACGACGGCGTATGCGTTGTACGTCGTGAAGAAGCTAAAACTGTACTAGATAACGCCCTAGCTCGCATAGCAAACGAGGATGCTAAACGTAAAGAATTTGAGGCAGGTACCTTAGGGCTTGATCTATACAATATGAGGGAGCGCCTAGAGAGCAAAGGTTTGCGCTATGAGTAAAGGCGTGTCAAATCCATCTGCAGGTATTCGCTGCATGTGGATGCGTGGCGGCACATCAAAAGGCGGTTACTTTTTAGCAAGCGATCTGCCCTCAGACACCGACGAGCGTAACGCGCTACTTGCCAGGATTTTAGGGTCTCCCGATACGCGACAAATCGACGGTATGGGCGGCGCCGACCCATTAACGAGTAAAGTCGCTGTTGTAAAACCATCTGAACGAGCCGGTATCGATGTTGATTACTTGTTTTTACAAGTCTCAGTTGATGAAGATCTAGTATCAGACGCACAAAATTGCGGCAATCTACTTGCTGGCGTCGGCCCCTTCGCAATTGAGCGCGGTTTAATCGCTGCACAAACAAATGAAACGCCAGTGTCGATCTACATGGAAAACACTGGGCAAGCTGCTGTGGCCACTGTGCAAACACCTAATCAACAAGTCACCTACATCGGCGATGCAAAAATCGATGGTGTACCAGGGAATGCGGCTCCTATACTACTTGAGTTCACCGATACCGCAGGCTCTAGCTGCGGAGCCTTATTGCCCACAGGCAACGAAATGGATACTGTCGATGGTATAAGCGTTACGCTCATCGATAATGGCATGCCTTGTGTGGTGCTTAGCGCATCAGAAATGGGCATTGACGGTAGCGAAACGCGAGAAGAACTCGATAACAACACAGCACTAAAGGACAAGCTTGAAATTATCCGCTTGCAATGTGGACCATTGATGAACCTTGGCGATGTGACTAATAAAACCGTACCAAAAATGACGATGGTCAGCCAAGCGAAACTCGGTGGCGTTATCACTAGCAGAACCTTCATCCCACACCGTTGCCACGCGTCCATTGGAGTGTTAGGCGCAGTTAGCGTAGCCACCGCTTGTTTGTTAAAAGGGTCCGTGGCGACAAGCCTTGCCGATGTACCGGCTGGTGATGTTAAATCGTTGGCAGTAGAACACCCGATCGGGCAAACTACCATTATTGCCAATTTGGATGGAGAATCAATCACCAGCACAGCGATACTGCGTACCGCTAATAAACTAATGGATGGTGTTGTTTTTCCTTAAAAAGCTATATGCCATTGTGTAAATAGCCATAAACCAACATCGACTACTGGCGGCTTACCCTAAGTACCAATATTGGCTTGAAAAAAGCGCGTAACCCGAGGAGTTAATAAGTTGGAAAAGCAACCTAATTTTTTGTTTTTAATCACAGACCAACAACGTGCAGATTGGTT
>CALGND010000003.1 GCA_937958675.1 uncultured Granulosicoccaceae bacterium | reverse complement strand
AGTCATCGTGTCGTAGATCACCGGAAACTGAAACACCTGCGCAATATTTCTCTGCTCCGGCGTCAGTAATGTCATGTCATTGTTGTCGTAGAGCACTCGCCCGTTGGACGGTGTGAGCAGGCCTGAAATAATATTTAAGAGAGTAGTTTTTCCACAACCGGATGGGCCCAACAATGCATAAGCTCCCCCGTCCTCCCATTGGTAGTCAATGTTCTTTAACGCATAATCAGCTTCCGATGTCGGTTTAGGATTAAACGAGTGTGCTATTCGATCTAGAGTTATTTGCGCCATAGCTATGCAGCATCACTGTTTTGAACAGGCGAGCGCACCAAAGCACCAGCTGAATTAAAAATGTAATAACGTGATGGGTCTAAGTACAGTGTGATTGCATCCCCGGTGTTAACACGATGCACCCCATGGGTAAGCAGCACCCAATGATCTTGCTCAGTTTCAACATGGATAAACGTCTCAGAGCCCGACATTTCACTGGTTGTAACAACCGCGCTTACCTTCACTGAGTAGCGATCACTTGGGGAGAGCGACACATGGTGCGGGCGTATGGCGACGGTGTATGAGTCGTTTGGTAAATCGTTTGATACCGAGCCGAGTTGCTGTTTACCGTAAGTTAAAGCGGTATCCGTTTTCTGCACCTTGGCTAAATTTAAAGGGGGATCGGAAAATATTTGTGCCGTTGTAATATCAACTGGCTGCTTGTACACATCTATAGTTGAACCAAATTGTGTCACTCGCCCTTCGCAAAGAGTCGCCGTTTGTCCACCCAACATCAACGCCTCATACGGTTCAGTTGTCGCATAGACAAGTATTGCACCAGATTTACTGAATATACGAGGTAGCTCTACGCGCAGCTCTTCGCGCAATTTATAATCCAAATTTGCTAAAGGCTCATCCAACAACACTAACTCGGCATCTTTAACGAGTGCCCGGGCAATGGCTGTACGTTGTTGCTGCCCGCCAGAGAGATTGAGTGGAGTGCGTTCTAAGTAATCTGTGAGTTTGAGTAAGTCAGCAGCCTCTCTCACTTTTTCGTCTAACGCTTTTTCGTCAAGCCCAGAAAGCCGTAGAGGCGATGCGATATTTTCGTAAACAGTAAAAGCGGGGTAGTTTATAAATTGCTGATACACCATCGCTATGTTTCTACGCCGTACCTTCACACCAACAACGCTTTTACCATCAATGGTTATGTCGCCACCGCTTGGGCGATCGAGGCCTGCCATCAGGCGCATAAGGCTGGTTTTACCTGAGAGAGTAGGACCCAACAAGATATTCAAAGAGCCCCGCTCCATTTTCAATGACACGTCATTGATATGAAGCTCGGTTCCAACTTGTTTGTTTACACCCGCCAGCTCAAGCATTGAATACTTTCCGTGCCATCCGTGGATTGGCAACTGCCGCGAGACTCTCCAACCTTTGTGTCGACGTCATCTGATTTCGTTGAATTAGATTAAGGGATATTCGTTACGAACAATAAGTCGCCAAATATCGAAAGTCAATCGAAACCGCAACGAAAAATAAAGCGAATACTAGGTGGAGGTTTCGGTTGTACTGACATCGAAACCATCGAGCAACTTCCGAAACTCTGGATTTCTAATTCGGTCCGTCACGAAAGTGTCAATCTTAGATATATGCCCAATCCGAACAGGCGCAGTTCTCTCTTGCTTTGTCGAATCGGATGCCAGAATAACGTGCTTGGCATTCGACACTATGGCTTGCGACACTTTTACTTCGCGTATATCAAAATCGAGTAGATCACCGTTGATATTCATCGCCGACGCGCCAATAACAGCGTAATCAACCTGAAATTGATTGATAAAATCTATGGTGGATTCACCGACGATACCGCCGTCGCTCGACCTAACCTTGCCCGCGGTGATAAACACTTGATTTTCGCGCAGAGGGCTTAAGATACTAGCCACATTGATGTTATTGGTAATAACCATGAGCCTTTTATGCCGCACCAGAGCCTGTGCGACGGCCTCATTGGTCGTTCCGATATTGATAAATAAAGACGCACTGCTAGGAATGATCTTTGCCACCGCTTGGCCAATCGCCTGTTTCTCTTTATACGCAATTGCTCGGCGAGCTTCGTAGCTCACATTATCCACCATCGAGGCCAGCCTAGCACCACCATGAACTCGCTCCAGGAGCCGAGCATTACTTAAGATTCCTAAATCTTTTCTGATTGACTGTGGCGTTACTCCAAACTTTTCAACCAGTGCCTCTACAGAAACGAGTCCCTTAACCTTTGCGACTTCTAGAATTTCGGTTTGGCGAGGCGTGTACATTTTCATATTTTCGTTTGGCTTTCGAAAATACTAAACGAAAATAAAAAGAGTTTCAAAATTCGGTTCTCTATCTGTGACGATTAGGCCACTATCTTGATGCTCGCTTGCGCATTACAACTCTTTTCGCACTAATCGAATGTTGTGAGCTGTAAAGGATGCCTGCGGGTTCAAGCGACTTGACTGTATGAAAGCAATCAGTCCAAAATCAACCGGTACGAGCTAATACTTGCTCAATGCATCACTAATGGAGAATTTCATGAAGAAACTGCTAATCGCAGTAGCAAGCGCAAGTGCACTATTCGCTAGCGCCGCGCAAGCCGAAAAATGGGATATGCCAATGGCGTATTCTGCTACTAACTTCCACTCAGAACATGGCGTCATTTTCGCTGACAAAGTGCGCGAATACACCGATGGAAAAGTAGATATCACTATTCACCCAGGCGGATCCCTATTTGGCGGAGGCGATATCAAACGTGCCGTGCAAACTGGCCAAGCACCGATTGGTGAACGCATTATGTCGGCGCACGCCAACGAAGACGCAATATACAACTGGGATAACCTACCATTCCTAGCAACCACTTACGAAGCTGGTGCAAAACTGTGGGAAGCAGCAAAAGGCCCAGTAAACAAACACCTTAACGAAATCAATCTGGTTGCCCTGTATACATGCCCATGGCCCGGACAAGGTTTTTACTTCAAAAAAGAAGTGAACTCAGCTAAAGACGTAGCCGGCACTAAGCTGCGTTCTTACAATGCCGCCACTGCTCAGGTGATCGAAAGCCTCGGCGGTACACCAGTGCAAATTGAAGCCGCTGAACTCACTCAAGCACTAGCCACTGGCGTTGCAGATGGTTTTATCTCGTCTGGCTCAACTGGCTACGACCGTAAAGTATGGGAGCATCTATCTCACTACTACAAAGTCAGTGCTTGGCAGCCAAGAAACTACGTTATGGTTAACAAAGGTGTGTGGGATGGTTTGGATGCTGATACACAAGCCGGCTTACAAAAAGCCGCTGACGAAACTGCCGCTTCTTGCACCGCAAAATCAGAAGAGCTATCAGATTGGTATTACGAGCAGCTAGCAGAAAATGGCATGTCGGTAATTGACGCAAGCGATGAATTTAGAGCTGAACTAGAGGCCATTGGTGCAACAATGCAAGCCGAATGGCTTGAATCAACCGGTGAAGACGGTAAGGCAATAATGGATGCCTACAAAGGAATGTAATCTCTAACACATCCCTGCACAGACCGAGCTCCACCGCGGGCTCGGTTTGTTTTTCCTCAGAAAACCCCACTACAAAAAATCGAGTTCGGATATGGATTGGAAACCCTTTATAGGTTTACCTTTATGGGTATGGCTTTTCTTATTTCCCAGCTTATTTGCTATCGTTTGTCTGCTGCTACGAGGCAAGCTTCAAGGCCTACTAAAGCCGATTTGGAAAATACTGGACGGTGTCTACACCGCATCCGGCGTACTAGCAGCCTGCTGCATGATAGGTATTCTTGTGATTATCATCGCCGGAATGATTGTACGCTGGTTTGGATTCCTCGGATGGCAGTTTAAAGGCTCCACCGACTACGCCGGCTATGCAATGGCGGCTACCTCCTTTTTTGCGCTAGCGCATGCGCTTAATCGCGGCTCGCATATAAGAGTGTCGATACTGCTTAATATCAACAACTTTACTCGCATGTGGATCAACGTCTTTGCCCTGTTTGTTGCCGCAATAACAGCAACCTACTTTGCGCGTTACGCAATCAAAACCAACTTCATGTCCGAAATGATCAACGATCGAACGCAGGGCATAGACCAAGTACCAGAAAAATTACTGACCATTGTAAAAATGTTTGGCTCTTCTCCTGCGCAGTGGAGCGCCATGTGGGATGCTGCCGGTACTGAATGGGTGTACACCCCAATGTGGCTTCCACAAATACCGATGTCGATAGGAGCAACGTTATTAGCAATTGCACTATGGGACAACCTTTATCGCTTAATCGTGACCGGCGAAAACCCGATCGGTGCTGAAACCGTTGAAGGTGATACTTCTGGCGACAAGTCCAACAAGCAAATGGAGTCGGCATCATGAGCGAAATACTAGCCACCGTTGTCTTTCTCGTTGTCTTGTTCACCTTGCTCGGCAGCTCTGTCTGGGTAGGCTTAGCACTTATGGCAGTTGCCTGGGTAGGCATGGAGCTATTCACCTCGCGCCCGGCTGGCGATGCCATGATTACCACCATTTGGACAAGCTCAAGTAGCTGGACGCTAACCGCACTTCCCTTGTTTATTTGGATGGGCGAAATACTGTATAGAACCCGCTTGTCCGAAGATATGTTTCGCGGTCTTGCTCCATGGATGCGCAAACTGCCCGGTGGACTACTGCATACCAATATTGCAGGCTGCACTATTTTTGCAGCGGTGTCAGGATCATCGGCTGCCACATTAACAACAGTTGGCAAAATGTCCATTCCTGAACTGCGCTCTCGCGGATACCCCGAATACATGATCATCGGCACACTGGCAGGTGCCGCCACCCTTGGCTTGATGATCCCTCCTTCGCTGACTCTTATTGTTTACGGTGTAACAATCAACGAAAGTATTACCAAGCTATTTATGGCCGGAATCATACCGGGGCTTGTCCTGGCCTCGCTATTTATGACCTACATCATCGCCTGGCACTATGTGCGCAAAACTGAACGGCCCGCTGCAGACCCAGCAATGAGCTTTGGTGAAATGGTTAAAGAAAGCCGCTTTTTAATACCTGTACTGTTGTTAGTGTTCACTGTTATCGGCTCGATGTATTTTGGCTGGGCAACAGCCACTGAAGCCGCTGCGGTTGGCGTGGTCGGCGCACTCTCATTGGCTGCTGTGCAGGGCTCTTTGAACTGGTCAAGCTTCAGCGCTAGCCTAATGGGCGCGACGCGTACATCCGCAATGATTGCATTGATACTCATGGGCGCAGCATTTTTATCATTAGCAATGGGTTTCACAGGATTGCCAAGCGCATTGGCTGCTTGGATAGATGGAATGGACCTATCACCCGTGGTGCTCATCATTGCACTGACGGTTTTCTATATCGTGCTGGGCATGTTTCTAGATGGCATATCGTCAGTGGTGTTAACAATGGCGATTGTTGAGCCAATGATAAGGCAGGCAGGTATCGATGTTATTTGGTTTGGTATCTTTATCGTTGTCGTTGTCGAGATGGCACAGGTCACACCTCCTATAGGGTTTAACTTATTTGTGTTGCAAGGTATGACCAACCACGAGATTTCTTACATCGCTAAAACCGCCATCCCGATGGTTGGCTTAATGGTTTTGATGGTCGTTATTTTAGTGGTGTGGCCAGAGCTAGCGACATGGTTGCCAGACAACGTGCGCAAGGGGCCTAGTTGATCCTATACTGACACACTAAAGCACATAGCCACTAAGTCATCCTTGCGAAGGCGGCGGTCCGGCATTCCGGGATCCGTCTCAAACCACACGACACGGCTGATTTAATTCAACTCAACATAGATTCCCACCTACGCGGGAATGACAAGATCGGGGGCATTGCGGAAGTACTAAGCCACCCATTCGCTTACCGGTGCTTCAGCCTCGTGCAAAGGCTGAGAAATAACATCCACTAGGGTTGGGCCATCATGCTCGATAGCCTGTTTTAGCACCTTGTTGAGTTCTCGCGGATCTTCAACACGCCACGACTTAACCCCGAACGCACTAGCAACGGCAGCATGGTCAGTACGGTCAAAATCAACATTGTAGTAACGCTTACCAAACCCTGAATCTTGCCCGGCTTTGATCCACCCGAACGTAGCATTGGAAAACACAATACTAGTGATGGGTAACTTATGCCGAACCATCGTTTCAAACTCACCGCAACAAAAACCGAATGAGCCATCACCCATAACAGCAACGGTTTTAACATCTGGACGCCCGATTGCCGCCCCCATCGACGCAGCCAAAGCGTAGCCCAATGCTCCATGTGCACGGTTAGTGATGAACTGACGGCCTGCTTCCGGCCAACGGTAGTAAGCAGAAAAATAAGGACATGGTGTACCGGGATCAGCAACGATGATGGCATCGTTATCCAATATCGCTTGTAACTCGCTGACGACACGTTCTGGGCGTATAGGCGCATCATTTGATGCAGCTAATGTATTAAATCTTTCAAGCTTACTCTGCCACGCATTGGCGCAGCGTGCAGCGCCATCGAAGTCAGTCAGAGTTTGCACGCTTTTAACCGCATCAACTAATGCATGCAGCGCCAATCGAGCATCAGCCACAATGGCCACTTCAGTTTGATAGTTTGCGCCAACGACATTTGGATCAGAATCAATATGAATAATTTTGGTACCCGCTTTTGGAGAACGCCATCGCTCAGTGGTTACTGACCCTGCCCTGCACCCAATAAATACAACTAAGTCAGCTTCGTCTATTACGGCACGAGTCGCAGCTGATGACCCGTTCGAACCGACAACGCCCAATGCCAAAGGATGCGTTTCAGCGATTGCGCCTTGACCAGAAACCGTGGTGGCGATCGGCATATTGAAATGCATAGCCAGATCCAACAACGGTTGATGTGCACCTGCAATCACTGGCCCGCCGCCAACCATTGCCACAGCACGTTTGGCTTTAAACAGTTCGTCGGCAGCCGCATGTATATCAGCCACATCAGCGGCAATAGGCATACTCGGATAAATGCTATGGCGCTGATCGGCCCATACTTCAGCAGGATCAAGTTTAGCTTTTTGCGTATCGAATGGCAGAGCAAGATGCGCGGCTCCAGGTGTGCCGCTAGTCATCGCGCGAAAGGCTGCTCGCACCATGGCAGGTAATCGATTAGCATCATCGAGTGAAGCATTCCACTTGGTTACGGGCCTAAAAAGAGCCACCTGATCAAGCTCTGTTAAAGGGTAACGACCTCGCGAAGCGGTGGACACATCTGAGGTGATCGCCAACACGGGGATCGAGCTTTCATTAGCCTCTACGACACCAGGCAAAATATAGGTCGCACCACCGCCTGACGGGCCCTCGCAAACACCTGGCTTACCGGTGACTCGAGCATAACCGTCGGCCATATAAGCCGCATGGCGCTCATCCCGAGTCAGTATGTGTGTGATACCGTGATCAAGCTGCGCCATCGCATCATAGAAAGGCAAGGTGGTATCCCCGCACAGGCCAAACATATGCTTCACGTCGTGTGCCTGGAGTAATCGAACCAAGGCCTCAGCACCAGTTATCTGATTAGTTGGGCTAGCTGGCATATTTTTTGGCTCGCTTGGTTTTTCTATGGAAAGACTGCATGCTTAATGCATTATCGCTTAGTATCATGATTGGAATCAATGTTCTCCAGTACAGATCGGCACAACGGCAAGCCTATCTTAAGCGCGTGTGGGCAAACAGGACAAAACGCAACTATGAAAGCTACTGGCGGTAAGTCAATATACGGCGCATCAGTGGGCATCCTTATGCTCGACGCTCAGTTCCCTCGTATCGTTGGAGACATGGGTAATGCGCTTACTTGGCCTTTCCCCGTTCACTATAAAATCGTACGTGGGGCATCTCCGAAAAAGGTTGTTATCGAAGGCGCTGAAGGCACGCTACAACTATTTATTGATGCAGCCAACGAACTTATTGCAGATGGTGTTGATGGCATTACCACCAACTGCGGGTTTCTCGCTTTGTTTCAAGAAGAACTGACGCAAGCCCTACCAGTGCCTGTAGCAACGTCTTCACTTATGCAAGTTGATATGGTTAATCGTGTGCTACCAGCTAACAAGCGGGCTGGCATTTTGACAATATCAGCCAGCAGCCTAAGCCAGCAACATTTGGAAAAAGCGGGCGTGCCCGCCAACACACCTATCGGCACCACTGAAGGCGGTAAGGAATTCACTCGGGCCATTCTTGGCAACGAGCTTGAACTTGACATCGACCTAGCTAGAAAAGATAACGTCGACGCCGCACTGGCCTTGCAAAAAGCCAATGCTGATATGGGCGCAATCGTGCTTGAGTGCACTAATATGATTCCCTATGCCGCCGATATAAAATCGGCGACTGGCTTGCCAGTTTTTACTATCGAGAGCTTTGTTAGCTGGTTTCAAACTGGTTTGCAACCGAGGCGCTACGAACAGCGGTGATTCAAGAGCGGTTTTGATGCATCTATTGGCCGCGATAAAGACAAAAACTATGCGCAGCCTTTCCATCTATATTAGAGTCATTGCTAAAAAACTGTTCTACGCCGCTTTCCATAATATTATTCAGTTCGCGAGTATTTTGAATTTTGATGATTTCCGCAACGGGGTTTGCCGCAGAATTTGCGTACAACTTCATTTCACCGGTGCCACTGCTGCTATTAAATTTTTGCGTTACGTCCAAAATAGTTCTATCAAGATAAAAAAACGTAATCCTTCGAGTGTACGAAGTTTCATACGCTAAATGTTGTCGAATTTCAGAACGCATATCACCAAGATCTGCTTGGCTTGGGTCCGAGGAGCAAATATTTTCAGATACTTGCCATTTCCCGTCAACATATCGTTTTGTCGGGCCAGCAGAGCAAGCTACAGCCAGTACGACCGGCAGCAACGTCCCGACTTTAACGTACTTCTTAAACTTAATTATCACGGTTTAAAAATCTCCTTTCTAGATTTTATTAGCAGTCGAATTTTGAAATTCAAGACCTGACGCCTTAAATAATGAGTGCGCTGCTCGCGATTTACTACAGCGGGTATTATGGTAAGGTTTTATCATCAAACTATTCCTAACTACAACGGTCCAAGCCAACACACTCCAACATTGAGATCTCTCATATGATACGCCTATTCATCGCCACAGCCTTTACTCTAATTGCACTATTCACCTTCACTACCCTTACGAGTGCAGCCAATGAAATGGATCACCGCGTAGTAATCCATGTTGACGAAAACGACAAAGCGCTAATGAATTTAGCACTAAACAATATCACCAATATCAATAAGTACTATGAATCCGTTGGCGAGACTGTCGAAATTGAGCTGGTAGCCTACGGTCCTGGCTTACATATGTTCCGCGCTGATACCTCACCCGTTATTGATCGCATAACCCAGATGTCCTTGTTGCACGAGAATCTTACATTCTCTGCCTGTGGCAATACGCATGCAGTAATGTCGAAAAAAGCAGACAAGGAAATCGAACTGCTTGAAGAAGCGGCAATGGTGCCATCGGGTGTGGTTCAATTAATTGCATTGCAAGAGGAAGGATATGCTTATATTCGACCTTGATTCTGTCGTCCTTGTGTAGCTGTAGCCGACGACCCGGGACTCAGCATGCTAGGTTTCGCATCATTAAGAATATACATTTCAAGGATGTCTTGAATACATGGATCCTCGCCTACGCGGGGATCACGGACTTCGCGCGATAACGAGCTAACTACGCTCAGTACAAACAATTCCTTTACTTCGTTCTTCTGCTTTTATAAAACTCATATAGGGCGAGACATATTGCGCTTCGCCATTGACGAAAGCGATCACTTCAAAGTGTAAGTGGAAAGTGGTTGGTGTACCCGCAAAATCGTTGTAGTAGTAACCCATTATTTCCCCTTGCTTCACCTCATCACCAAACTCAACTATTAGTGATCGCATATTCAAATGCAAATATCGGAAGCGCGAAATACCACCCGTCGCTGGACGTAGATCAACAGTGTATTGGCCGATGTACGAAATCAAACCATCCGCCACCGCGCGGATTGGGATGATGTCAGCAACAATGGCCGGCCCACCCGCTTCTATGCTGGCTTTAGCATCCTGTAGTTGTAAGCACTGCGCACGTGAGCCTGCATTGATATCAATCCCTTGATGTATATTACGCCGCGGGCAGTTTAAGGAATCACGATCGGAACCACGTGTTTCGCAAAACGTATCGCGATGAGGGTAACTAAAATTCTGTATCACGCATTGGTCGCTACTACCTGACTGAAAACCGCCTGGTAGATAAACCTGACTCTTGGCCACCGCGTTAATCTTGCCAAAGGGGCTACTAATTCCGGGTGCCCATATACGCCCATCATTTATTCCAAGGCCCGAATCTGGCTCTAAATTGCCAGGTGTCAGATAAGTACATCCGCCGGCCGACACTTCTTCGTTAATCGTTTGTTGGCTTGATTGTTCTGCTTGCAGGGCCGAGTACTGGCTTGAAGAAGATTGCACTGTGCGCTCACTACAAGCAACACTTATCAGCAACAATACGATAATTGCCAGGAATTTCATTCTTAGGGCAGCTGCACTTGCAGGGACTGCACAATCTCACGTGCAGTTTGCTCATCGATACAAAAGCGTCTAACGCTATTGGTGCAGATAAATTGGATTGCGTATAGAGCGCCGTACCTGCCAATAGTGAGCTGACTACCCATTTCAATGGATCGATACTCGCCATCGAAATCCTGCGGGTAATCTGCTGTAGTGACATCATCGGTTAGGATCATCTGATTACTTGCATCAATCAGCATGTCAAAGTCGCTGCTGGCCACAACCGCCGAATAGCCTTTTGCATCGCTTAATATTTTTGGCTCGACAAACGTAATTTTTCCAGGTGCTGCGCTAATGTCCACCGTTGTTGGTGGTAGCAACAGAGGAACGGATAATGCTGTGTCACCAGCCCGCTTAATTGATCTTGCGCCACTTTGAGATGCGTCCTCATTTGCTCTAGACCAGTCGATAGCTCTCTTTTGAGTTAGCAAAGCTGCAGATTGAGCTTGTTTGGTAGCAGATACAGCGTCACTTTCCGTCACACAAGCCACCAGCGGTGCAAGCAGCAACATCATTAACACACGTTTATAAAGATAAATTGTAGACACAGTGCTTACGCCCGCGATGATCCGGCTACCAGTACATTCTTTATAGCTGAAAACACTATAAACGTGCCTAACATTACCAACACGTCTAGCCCAGCAACAAGGATCTAGCCCTTAGTGGCACCCAAGGTGAGGCCAGCGATAAAGTGCTTTTGCATGATAAAGAACATCAGCACCGGCGGCGTAGCGGCCAATAGCGAGGCCGCCGATATCAAATGCCACTGCTGCACAAACTCACCATTCAATGTGCGTACACCCACTGTAATAGGCAAGCTAGAGTCCTCTTGTATTAATACTGTTGCCCAGAAAAAGTCATTCCAGATAAACGTAAATATCAATACACATAGCGCTGCAATTGCAGGCTTAACTAGTGGCAATACTAAATGCCAAAATATCTGGAATTCCCCTACACCTTCTAACCTGGCTGACTCTATTAGCTCAAACGGAAGTGCCTTGATAAAGTTACGCATAAACAGCGTACAAAAACCTGTTTGAAATGCCGCATGAAACATGACAAGCCCTGGCACCGTGTTGATAATTTCTAGTTTTACAGAGATACCTACGACTGGAAGCATCAAGATTTGAAAAGGCACAAAATTTCCAGCAACAAACAAGAAAAACAGCGGCAATGCCCAACGAAACTTATAGACCGCAAGAGCATAGCCCGTCAGACACGCCAAACCAACCGACAACACCATGGTCGGTAACGCAATTAATAAGGTGTTGATCAAATAACGTAAGGCATCCGTCTTGGCAAACACCTCACTGTAGTTCTGGATAAGCTGAAACGAGCTCGGCACGCCAAACACATTGCCAGTGGCGATATCCGATACTGGCCTAATGGACGTCATGAAAATTGCCAGCAGAGGGAGTAACCACAAAAACAAGGCAATTGGCAGTGCAAATTTATAGGCCAATTGGGCCTTGGACGAATAGCTTTTAATGGGTTTCGGGAACATTAGCCACCCTCCTTTTCATCTTGATACATTCGCCATAAAAAATAGCTGATATAAACAAGCATGATTAAAAAGAGTACCGTCGCGATCGCGGAACCATAACCATAGCGACCCACGCCTTCACCAACAGCCTGTTCGTACATATAGTAAGCCAACACATTAGTCGACCCATATGGTCCACCCTGAGTCATTGTCGCGATCATGTCAAAGGAGCGTAAGGCACCTATTACCGTAACCACAATGGCGATAAAGGTAGCAGGCTTGAGCTGAGGTAATACAACATGCCAAAGCATCTTCCATCCTTTAGCGCCGTCAAGCTGTCCAGCCTCAATCTGATCTGAGGAAACATTATTCAAACCGGTTAAATATAGAATCATGCAATAGGCAATTTGAGGCCAAATCCCGGCAGCAATAATGCCGTAGGTGGCCATTTTTGCATCACCGAGTATTGATGGAGGCTCAACTGAGCACACCCGGGTTAAGTTACCAACGATATTTTCTTTCATCTCGCAAAAAAACCAACCCCACACTTCACTTAACAAACCAAATTCGGGGTTGTAGGCCCAGGAAAAAATCAAACCAACGACCACCTGTGAAATAACAAATGGGAAGAAAAAAAGCGATTTGTAAATACGGATGCCAGTAACAGTTTGGTTGAGAAACAAGGCGATAAACAAGCCGATAGGCACCGCCAACATGAACAACACTAACCAAATCAAATTATTTTTTAATGACGTCCAAAAATTAGGGTCCTCCCACAACACGCGATAGTTATGCAAGCCAACCCATTCTCCAGTCCAGACGCCATTAATATCGTACAAACCATTCCATTTAGTAAACGAATACGATATCGATTGAAATATGGGGACAATGACATAAACCAAGAAGAACGCCAAGCCTATCGCTAGAAACAGCCACGGTGCAACTGCAAGCTTATTACGCTTGTAATAGGAATGCCCAGTGATACAGAAAAAGCCAGAAGCGAGCGCAACCAGCAATAAACCCATGCGAATAAAGAACGTCGGCACTCTGGCATTGATCTGCCTTGAATAGCCATAAAATTCTTGCACCATCGTGGTGTTGATTACAAAAATCAACATATAGACACACAGCGCTAATACAACGCCGCCTATAACAAGCTGCGTTACAGATGTATCAAATCGATTATTCGAACCCGTAACGTCTGTGCTCATAGAGAAGGTACTCTGCTACAAATTTCCAATTTGAAAATTTCAAGGAATTAAACCGCAACCGGCTACACAACGTAGCCGGCATTGGGTTTTACTTACTATATCTACAAATACTGATAATACTTAGTAGACTTCAGCTTGTACTTTATCCAAACCTTCCAATACCTCATCCAATGTAGATGGATCAAGCATGAATTTTTGGAAGCCTTCCATACCCGCTTTAGCCATTGCAGCAGGCGCATCTCTGTCGTAGAACTGCGCTAAACCAGCAGCCGTTGACAATGTTGCCATTCCTTCAACGATAAACTTGTCGTCAGTGTTGATTTCGGCGTCAGAGTTTGGTGGAAGCTGGCCAATTGCTTTGTTCCAATCGCCCTGTATTTCAGGAGTAGCAATAAAGGCTAGGAACTTCTTCGCGTTTTCAACGTTTTTAGCATTTGCAGGAATAAAGAATGCATCAGCTGGTGCTTCTTCAGCACGAGGAACTCCTGGTGTGATTTCAGGGAATTGGAAGAAATCAATCTGGTCATCCGTTAGGCCTGCATCTTTGTACTGACCTACTGAGAAGTTACCCATTACATACATTGCAGCATCACCTTTAGCGAACGGCGAAATTGCGGCCTGCCAATCCATCGTAGCGTGCGTGCTAACAAAAGAACAACGATCAAGCATTTCTTCCCACTTAGCAAACGTGTCACGGATGCGAGGATCTGTGTATTTAATTTTGCCCGCAGTTAAATCATTATGAACGTCATAACCGTTAGTACGCAGGTTAAGGTAATCAAATACACCAGCCGCAGTCCATAGGTACTGTGTGCCGATAGTAAATGGTGTAACGCCTGCCTCTTTTAGGGTGTCGCAGTTACCTAGCAACTCAGCCCAATTACTTGGCTCGCTTAGCTCTAGCTTGTCATAGATATCTTTGCGGTAGTAAACGCCCCACTGGTAGTAAGAGTAAGGTACGCCCCACTGCTTACCATCACGAGACATGGTCGGCTTGATCGCATTAAATTTAGAAGATAAGTTCGGATCAGAAGACCAAAGATCAGAAATATCCATAAACAGGCCGGCATCTACAAATGGCCCCATGCGATTACCCGGGTACCAGGTGATGACATCTGGCGCATCGTTTTGCAAGGCGTTGCGAATCGTATCTTTATGTGCTTCGCGATCGCCGTTGTTTGCCACAACGTTAATATCAGGATTCGCTTTTTTGAAAGCGTCAACAGCAGCCTCGTAAGCCGCTTTCTTATCAGGATTAAGATCATCAAATGTAATGACCAAATCGCTGGCGAGAAGCGCACCAGAAAATAGGCTGCCAAGGGCTGCACCGAGTGCTAGCTTGGTAAATCGTAAACTCATTATATTCATCCTCCATCGGATAGTGATCAAACTACATTTTGGCCTGTTAAACTAACACGCCGATATATCGCTAGACCAAGCAGCAACATCGCCAGGCACTAGTCTCGCTTGGCCCAGTAGGTAGTCGGTCTGTTCAGACAGAGTAACCGTATCGGGCCCGTAATTGAAGGCAAATTGCACTGAACCGCAGGCGCGGTAGCGTATCCCGTCAATTTCGTCACATATCGCCACATCTGCGTCATCCAAACGATGGCGAATAAACTGCTGCAGACTCAACTTTGTCAGCACTGCATTTAAATAATGCACTTTCCCTTGTACATAATGAAATCCCCAACCGTCTTCAAACACGCCTTTTGGCTCAAGATCCGTCACGATTCGTTCTCGCCAAGTGCTTGCGATGTAATTTCCATTCGCAGTGCTCACAGGAAGCTGCGCACATTCAGGCAATGACTCGCTACGATTGATCGTAATATTGATTAATGAGCGGAAATCACCAGGCGCTAAAGAAGATGGAATTGCACATTCTTCGGTCCGTGATCCACAACCCGTCATCAACAAAACTTGTGCATCACTGTTTTGTAGCTGCGCCAGTAACGTATCTGATGCAATCATTTGATTGGCTACGATGATCAATTTATATCCAGCTAATTCTGAATGTGCACCAACTATATCTACATCGATGCCACAGCCTCGGCAGGCACTGTAGATCTGTGCAAAATAATCGTAGGGCCGGTGGTTAGCGCCTGCCACCGAAGTGATGTCTTGCACTGCATTACCGATATAGTCAAACACAATGGCCACCGCCGGCTTAGTTGTCGATTGTGCCAATAGTGCTTGCAATGGTTCAAGCTCTTTCGACAATTGAGTGACTTCAATAGCACCGGTATCGGGTGCGCCATCAGGCAATAGTAAACCTGCGTGATTTTGTTCTTGAGCAAACGGCGCCTGGCGCCAACGAAAATAAGACACAACTTCAGCACCATGCGCAATGGCTTCCCAACCCCATAGGCGCACCATACCTGGTAAAGGTGACGGGTTATGGGGCGCCCAGTTTACCGGCCCTGGTTGCTGCTCCATGACCCACCAACGTCCATCACCCACAGCACGATATAAATCGTGATGCAAAGCTGCTGTATCAGGATGCCCTGTGCGATACCATTTTTTTAGTTCGTCTGGATCATTTGCATCGCGATCAAGGAACCCCAGGGGGTAGCTATCCCATGACGCAATATCTAGATCTTTCGCGACATCAAAATGATCGAAGCTAAGAAAGTTACCCATGTAGTTGTGGATGAGTGAGCGCCCAGGTGAATGTTTGCGCAGTATTTCAGTTTGCAGCTTGTTAAACGACACTACTTGATCAGACGAGAATCGCCAAAAAGCCAGTTGGTGAGCGGGGTTAAGTTCGGTTACTGCTCCTGTGGGTAATTCTATTTCTTCAAAGCCTTGATATTCCATACTCCAAAATACATTACCCCAGGCAACATTTAGCAATTCAATAGATTCATAATGCTCATCACACCATTGTCGAAACGCGACCTTCGCAGCTACCGAATAGCTAAAAATCGTATCGTGGCAGCCGTATTCATTATCTGTTTGCCAAGCAACTACCGCAGGATGATTACCGTAACGCTGCGCCAAGAGCGATACAATCCGTTTGCATTCAACGCGATATACCTTTGAAGAAAAACAATAGTGGCGACGCGAACCGAAACCGCGCACAGCGCCATTTTCATCAAGCGGTAAAATTTCAGGAAATTGATCAACCAACCATTTAGGTGGTGTGGCGGTAGGTGTACCCAACACGATCTCTAGGCCTGCTTTTGCCAACGTATCAATTGCTTGATCCAACCACTCAAAGTGGTATTCGCCACTATTGGGTTCGATACGGCTCCAAGCAAATTCACCGATCCGTACAACACTGATCCCGGTTTCAACCATGCGCTGGGCATCTTGAGCCCATATCGATGGATCCCATTGTTCTGGGTAATAGCAAACGCCAAGCTTTATCATGTTGGCTGAACCTCTGGACTACAGTCGCGCAGTGCAGCAGCCGCATTTTCTGGCTGAATGGGATTCACTACATTATTGGAACTCGCCTCGTATCCTGCGAAATACTTCAGTGTGTCACTATCACGTAACGGAGGTTGCAAGGCAATATGAAAACACCAATCGGCATTAGCTTGGCTCGTATCGCACGGAGCATTTTGAAATACCGTCATGATCGGTGCCGAGCGCCTGAACAGTTGATCGTAGCGACGTACCTGCCGCTGATACATCAAGCTCAACTCCAATAATTCTTCTAGGTCAAAACGATCAACCGACTGCACATGTCGTAACGGCACTATCCAAGTTTCATAAGGCAAGCGCGCAGCGAATGGCACTATAGTTTTAAAATGCGTACCCTGCTCAACCAGAAGAGCATCTTTATATTCGTCTCGTGCTATTAAGGTTTGCAACAGTTGTTGGCCGTTGTTGGCTTGCTTATATTGATGTTGCGACAGTCTGATCCGTCGCCCATAGTCGCTAACCGTATCTGCGGCATAAATTTGCCCATGTGGATGAAGATTAGACACACCCACTTCCTTGCCCTTATTTTCAAACATCATCACTTGCGCGATCGAATCATCGGCACTGATACTTGCATACTCAGACTGCCATAGTTTCGCTACTTCAAGTATTTCGCCCTCACTGCAATCGGCCAGTGTCTTATTGTGCGATGGGTGCCAACACAACACTCGACAATTACCACGAGCGGCGGCAGTTTTATGCAATGGATCATTGCCGCCATCCTCTAACTCATGCGGTAGCAAAGACGCAAAATCATTATCAAACGCCCACGGCGCCGTGTAGTTTGGGTTGATATCACCACTAGCGCGAGTAACACCTGGGCACAGATAACAATCAGGATCATGCTCCGGCACAGTCTCGGTGTGCTGAGCAACTGACGCACCAGACCAAGGCCGCGACCCCGACGCCGCCGCAATCAACACCCACTGCTCAAGCAGCGGTTGCCAGCGCCATTGATGCTCCGCCGGCACTAGCTCACCTCCTGAAGTGGAGCCAGGGAAATTTCTCGCACACCTTGTGATGGAGCGAAATCAAGAAACGTGGCAGTTAAACCAGTTGCATTTTGATACGGCTCACTGATGGTTTCCTTAAAGGCATCAATACGATCTTGTTTAAGCAAATTAACGGTACACCCACCAAAGCCTGCGCCAGTTAACCTCGCACCTAACACATCAGAATTATCACGAGTGAGATCGACTAATAAATTAAGCGGATCACTAGACACACCATACTGATCACGCAAAGAATCATGTGAGGCATACATAAGCCTCCCAAATTCCACTAAGTTATTTAATTTAAGCTCCGCCACTGCACGCACTACACGGCTTTGCTCTTCGACAACGTGACGTGCCCGGGCGTACTCCACCGGATGCTCAGTAAACAGCTGTTCACAATCTTCAAGTTGGCTGATGTTGAGCTCCGCCAACTGTTCGATCGAATGCCGCTTTTGTATTAGGTGCAAGGCAGTAACAGTTTGCTGCACGCGCTCGTTGTAAAGTGATTCACTGAGCTCTCGTCGTTGATTAGAATTCACCAGCACAAACGTGTAATCACGCAAGGCAAGTGGTACCTGCTCACACTCTAACGTCTGACAATCAAGCAACATAGCGTGGCCTTCCTTGCCCATTGCCACTGCATATTGATCCATGATGCCACACTGCACACCGACGAATTGATTTTCAGCTTGTTGGCACAAAGTGGCAATAGTGGGCAAATCCATATTGGCCGCATAAAGTTGGTTTAGTGCATACGCTGTAACCACTTCGATTGCGGCAGACGATGACAAACCAGCAGCACTGGGCAAGTTACCGAAATACAAACATTCAAAGCCAGTGGTTTTTACTCCAGCCATGCGAAATTGTTGCAGTACTGCCAACGGATAATTAATCCAATGGTCGTCGTATTTAGTTTCAAGTTCGTCTTGGCGAAGATTAGCCATCAAATCAAAATTATCAGAGGCCAGCTTCACCATTGAGTCTGTTGAACGACGCACCAGCATCGTAGTGCCGTGCTCTATCGCACAGGGAAATACCTGACCACCGCTATAGTCAATATGATCACCAATCAAGTTAACTCGACCCGGTGCAAAAAAAGCGAACACAGGTTCGTCTGCCGCACCATAGCGTTCAATAAATCGTTGTTGTAAGGCTTGTATATCCATGATCCTCTAAGCTTGCGAACAGTCCAACAGCAATGCACTTTGCGCAGGCATCACGGGTAAATTCAAACCAATATTCATCAGTTCAGCGCCACTAACAACCACTTCATTAACCATCCAATCCGGCGTGTGTTTGCCAAACGATCTCAGGGCTTCCCAACCCGTGGCAATAACGCGATATGGCTTGTCTTCGGCCAAACCTAACAAACGCACTCTCTCAGGCAGATTCGTTTCTAAACTGCTAGACGCTACTATTGTCCAAAATGAAGAGGCTCGATCAAGGGATACCTGACCTTGCACAAATAGCGCTGCATCGCGAGTGGGCACGACCCAGGCAGAGCTTTCAGCCACCCATGCCCGATATTGCTTGTATCGCTCAGCATAGAACATAAGCTGTTGTCGCTCTTCATCAGTAATATTGCGAGCATCTAGCTCATAACCGTACTGACCTTGCAAGGCAACGATTGCACGGGTTTGCAAATTGGTTGCTCGGCCAGTTAGGTGCGCAACATCATGCCCTACATGCGCCCCCATAATCTCAGGCGGAAAAAACAAGCCAAAGCCACGTTGAATAGAAAGCCTATCGATTGGATCAATGCAGTCGGATGTCCATACTCTGCCAGTACGTGCAAGAATCCCATAATCTGCTCGCGCACCACCTGATGAACACGATTCAATTTCAAGGTTTGGGTAAGCACTCTGCAAACGATCAAGTAGTTCGTATACACCATTAACCTGCTCAACGACCCCAGCCTTACCACTGCTCCCAGGCAATACCAAGTCGCGATTCATATCCCATTTAATATAATCGATTTTATATTCGTCTACCAATGCTGCGATCGACTTGTATAAATAATCACGCACTGCAACCAGACCCAAATTAAGCACAAGCTGATTACGCGCTAACGGCGTGTTGCGCCCTGCAACTTGTAGCACCCAATCCGGATGATTTTTATACAGCTCGCTGACGGGGTTAACCATTTCTGGCTCAAACCACAAACCAAACTCCAAGCCGAGATTTCTAATGTGAGCAACCAAGGTATGCAGACCCTTGGGATAGACCGTTTTATCAACCCACCAATCACCAAGGCCTGATGTGTCATCACGCCGACCATGAAACCAACCGTCATCGAGTACAAATCGCTCTGCCCCTGCGCTGGCAGCGGCGTCTACCAACGCCAACAATGCATGCTCATCGTGATCAAAATAAAGCGCTTCCCAACTATTTGCGTGAATAGGCCGTGGTGTGCGCGTCCATTGCGGCAAAACATGACGACGTGCAAACTGATGAAATCGCTGCGTCATTTGATTCAAACCGTCGGCAGCACAGGCAAACAAAGCAGGCGCATCGATTACGGCACCAGGTGCTAAATTAATTTCGCCGGGTAAAATCGCCAGCCCGACTTGCAAACAAGCTTCCCCAGTGGTTAAGCGTTCTACTGTGAGCTCATAATTACCACTGTAGCCCAAGTGCACACCCATTAGCTGTCCATGCTCTGCGTTAAAGTGTTGCTGACCCACTACACACCCCGGGAAGTATTCATGACTGGTGCGCCCAGACATATTTTTTATGCGAAGCTGGGTAGCACTAATTACACTACGGTGCTGCTGAAACTCCAACCCCCAACGCCCATTTAACGTTAGGCATTCGGTAAAGGTATCAGCAATGGGCAAGGTGGCGCTCGCTAGCTTATGCAAGCTAAATTCACTACTACCGGTATTTTCAAGTTGGGAATGAATTTTTAATACCGAACTTTCCGAGTCGAGAACAAATTCAACGCTCATACGCAGTTCAGCTACCGCATCCAGCAGCACAAACCGTATCGATGACGCTGACTGCTCAAGGTGTTCCATTTGAAACGCGCAAGCAAAGTGCACCCCTGCCCGATGCCCCTCTAATGCAGCTGGGCCCATAAATCCAGACCCACTATCTGGAACGATACTCAGTGGCACTGCAGCATCAAGCTTGGCTTGCGGCACCGCAACGTCGCACAAGGAGAGCAGCGAATTTTCGTCATCGATCTGCGGCAATATGTGACCAAACCACAGAATTCGAGGCACTGCACCGTCGACTCTAATATTTAGCGTCGACGGTGTCCAGTCGGTGTAATGCCTGCGATAGTGTCATCTCAAACATCAATCCGCGCCGCTCTATCAGCGATAAGCTGATAAGCGCATGTTTTCGGCAATTTGGTCGTATTCATGGTTCAGGCTTGAATTGTCGAATTAAAAGTGGAACAATGTTCCAAAAAGTATAAGAGCGACAGCAAAGCGCTGTCAATCGAAAAAACAAACCCAGCGGGAAAATGCAAAAAGAACTAACACCAGCAGCTAACGTAACCAAGCGTAGTCGTCGCAAAAGTGGCGCAATCGGCCAAACCGATGTCGCGCAATCGGGCAAAGCTAAGCTGGGTGGGTTTTCACGTGCAATTCGTTTACTCGATGAAATAACCGCCAATGGGCCACTGCGCTTCGCTGAGTTGGAAGATCGCTTGCAATTGCCCAAGGCAACTCTGCACCGCGCCCTAAACGACTTAATCATCGAACGATTAATCCAATTTGATGACAGAAGCCTTAATTATTCTGCCGGCTTTCGGGTGCTAGAACTGGCAAATCAGATCTGGGAACGCTCTGATATACGATCATTGTCTCGAGATCAACTCGAAAAGCTGTGCGCCATCAGTAATGAAACCGTGCAACTATCGGTATTGGCTGACCTACATACGGTATACATCGATAGTATCGAAAGTAGCAACACCATTAGAATGTCTATGAATGTGGGTAACAAGGTACCGGTTTATTGCTCTGCATCAGGCAAAGCCCTGCTAGCAGCGTGTACACTCAAAGAACAAAAATCAATCATCAGCAGATTACCCTTTGCTGAATTTACGTCAAACACAATCACTAATCCGACGATTTTGTTAAACGAACTGACAACAATTAGTGCAAGCGGCATTGCAGTCGAAAACGAAGAACATTTTTTAGGGATAAAGGCGATAGCAGCTACCATCGACGACAAGGCAGGCAAGCCGATTGCCGCAATTAGTATTACAGCACCCACCTTTCGCACCACCGAAGAGCAATTCGATACGTGGAAAAAAGCTTTACGATCAGCTGTGACTGATATTTCATCGCGACTAGCACCACTGACGCGCTTATAACCCTAACTCTAGAGCAATGGTTTATGGCCAAAGTAGAATTAAGAAACGCAATCAAACGCTTTGGCGAAATCGAAGTCATTCATGGCATTGATCTAGAGCTAGAACACGGCGAATTTGTCGTATTTGTTGGGCCTTCCGGTTGTGGCAAATCAACCTTGCTACGCATGATCGCTGGCCTGGAGGATCTCACCGAAGGCGAAGTTCACATCGACAATAACGATGTGACTCATAGTGAGGCAGTCGATCGAGGCATTGCCATGGTATTCCAATCATATGCCCTGTATCCCCATATGACGGTTGCTGAAAACATGGGCTTTGGCCTAAAAATGAATGGCGTGCCGAAGGCCGACGTCAAAGCGAAAGTCGACAAAGCGGCTAACACTCTACAACTACAAGAATTACTCGACCGAAAACCAAAAAATCTCTCCGGTGGGCAACGACAACGTGTGGCTATTGGTCGCGCCATCGTACGCGATCCAAAGGTATTCTTGTTTGACGAACCTCTGTCTAATCTGGATGCAGAACTGCGTGTAGAGATGCGTTTACAGATCGCAAGGCTGCATAAGCAGTTGGATGCCACCATGATTTACGTCACACACGATCAAGTCGAAGCCATGACAATGGCGGATAAAATCGTCGTACTACGAGATGGCCTAGTCGAACAGGTCGGCAGCCCACTGGATTTATATCAAAATCCTGCCAACCTATTTGTTGCAGGGTTTATTGGTTCTCCAAGAATGAACTTCATTGAGGCTACGTTAAATTCTAGCGATGGCAATAGCAGCATTATTACCTTGAGCAACAATCAAAACATCTTACTTCCATTTGATACTACTCGTGCCAGCGCAGGCGCCAAGGTTACTTTTGGCGTACGACCAGAAGATTTAGTTAATGAGCAAGGCGATTTTGAGTTACCAATGGGCGTTGAAGTGGCAGAACGCTTAGGCGGTACGACATACTTGTATGGCAGCTGCAGTGGAGTGCCAAACTTTGTCGTACAACGCCACGGCACTGACAGCACGACAACAGGCCAACAAATCAATATCGCTGTAGACGCTAACAAAACCTATCTATTCGATGCTAACGGCGTGACATTCTAAACACTCATTTAGGCGCTCATCCAAGCAAAAAACAATCAGTGTCATCGACAACCTTAAGTAAGTTTGCGCCAGTCATTTTTCTATTACTATGGTCCGGTGGTTTTACTGTTGCCAAAGTTGGTATAGCAGGCGCAGAACCCATGACCTTATTAGCGTTACGCTACGGATGCGTAGTACTATTGATGCTGCCTTTGTTCCTATATTTGAAACCTGCACTACCGAATAATCGTAAAGCGTGGCGAGATCTGGTATTGGTCGGGTTTCTAATTCAGGTTGTATACTTCGGCGCGGCATATTTAGCATTCGCTCGCGGCGCTTCCGCAGGCGCCGTAGCCATCATTACATCGTTACAACCATTGTTAGTTGCATTGATAATGCCTGCGGTGAGCAAGGAACACGTTGCACTACGCAATTGGATCGGAGTGCTGTTAGGCGTCACCGGTGCGACGATGGTAATTAGAGATAATCTCGCGATTCAAGTCACTAGCATTACCTCGTTGTTCTTTATCGCCATCTCCCTTTTCTCTATAACCTTAGCCACAGTTTGGGAGCGCTTGTTTGGCGTCGCTCATCATCCAGTCACTTCAAATCTGGTGCAATTCATCGTGGGATTTACCTTTACGCTGCCTATCGCAATGGCAACTGAAACCATGCACATTAAATGGAGCTGGCCATTTGCTGGCGCTGTATTTTATTTAGTGGTTTGCAATTCATTACTCGCAATCAGCTTATTGCTAATGATGATCAGAAACGGCGAAGCGACTCGCGTGTCGGCACTGTTCTTTTTAGTGCCACCGGTATCAGCAGTCATTGCGCTGGTCGCACTGCAAGAGCCAATTAGTTGGCTAGGCTGGCTAGGCATGGCAATCGCCGCTACGGGAATGTGGCTTGTCAAATACACTAAGCAAAAGGTTTAAGCGCTATAATCTAAACACCAAGCCCAGCACACAACACACGGCCATTGCCAATGCGTTCAGACCCGGCTCTTTGGGTAGCCAATCAGTTTTACACCAAGCTAGTGGGTACTGTTATACCTGCTAAATATTTTGGTTTTGACATACCAAAGCAACATGAGCTAACGATGCCCAAGGGCAAGCCTCATCTTGAAATCGTGTGTCACTGCTGGCAATACGCTCACATGTTGGTCTACCAAATCAGCTCTTTGGTCAATTTTACGCCAACAAAATTAACCGTAACCTACTCATTGTTTTATGCAGCAGAAGATGAGCAAACTCAACAACTCGTTGATACGTTTGATTCTATGTCCGTACCAAATGTCACCTGGAACTGGAACAAGCTATCCAAAGAATCCCTGTTTAGACGCGCCATTGGACGCAATCAGGCGGCTCTAAATTCAACCGCTGATTGGCTTTGGTTTACCGATTGCGATCTTGTATTCCACGAAGGTTGCCTTGACAGCTTATCGGCATCACTTAAAACCCAGCAGACTGGCTTGCTTTACCCAGCGCGAGAGTCCATCACCGATTTGCTGCCGGCTGATCATCCGATGATTGACCAAAGCTTGGATATGGCACCGCCGCTAGACATCGACACATCACTTTTTCACAATAATGAAATCAGCAAAGCAAAAGGCGCATTTCAAATTGTGCACGGTGATGTAGCAAGAGCTGCAGGCTATTGCAATAACATGAAGCTCTATCAGCAACCTGATAGTCGCTGGCGAAAAACCTACGAAGACACCGTCTTTAGAAACCTAATTGGTTACCAAGGTGAGCCAGTCGATGTGCCGCAACTATATCGAATAAGACATGTAGCGAAGGGCCGCTACACCAAAGACTCAGCGATAAGCGACATCAGAAGTAAAATTCGTCATGCTCAGGATAGCAATACACAATGAGCATCGCCTTATGACAACGCGTAAACGCTCTAGGCCAAATCGTACATTTATACAGGGGGTTTCCTGGTGGTGGCAAACACGAGTAAAATCATGGTGGACAGTTAGACTCCCTGCTCTGTTTAGTCAAACCGCACAAGCTAAAACAGCGTTTGAATTCGACCATACGCCTGACGCTCTTAGCGACACATCACCCGATAACTCCATCACAGCCATATTAACGGTTTACAAACGTGCAGAATTTTTGCAAGCGCAAATCGATGCCTTAAAAGCGCAGAGCGTGCCGCCTAATGAAATATGGGTATGGTGCAACAGCAGCGAAGAAATCATTCCCGATGTATCAGCAATGGTGGATCGCGTCATCGTCAGCAATAGTAATTGGAAATTTTGGGGTCGATTTTCCCTAGCCAATATGGCGCGTACTACACATGTATGCTTATTTGACGACGATATTCTTCCGCAACCACAGTGGCTGAAAAATTGCCTCGATGTTTATGCCAGTGGCACCGATGGAATACTAGGAGGCTCAGGTGTTTTACTTGATCCAACAGGTGGCTATACCTCAAGAAACAAAGTCGGTTGGAATGGCGCTCATCACGATCATGTGGTGCAAGCAGATTTAGTAGGCCATGCATGGTTCTTTAAAAAAGCTCATCTAAAATATATTTGGTTTGAGGAGCCTCTTTCGTGGGAAAACGGTGAAGATATTCATTTTAGTTATATGGCGCTTAAACACGGTGGCCTAAAAACCTGGGTACCGCCCCACCCCGATTCTCAGCCAGAACGCTGGAGCTGCCGGCCAGATTTTGGCAAGAGCGTAGGGCGCACTAAAGCTGCCACATTTAAATCTGCAGGTCACCATAATGTTCGCGATGAAATTGTTGAACACTATCGTCGCGACGGTTGGCAGGTAGTGTCAAACCAATGAAGATCCTTCACATTGCTGTTCATCACCACAAAGGCTGGGGTGCCGAACACTGGCTCAGCAACGCATTTGAGCGTAAGGGTTGTGAGCTGATTCGTTTTGACTATCGTAGTAAACGTAACAAGATGATCCCATGGTGGATAATCAAACACCAGCTTGCCACTATCAATAGCAAACAAAAGCCTGATGCAGTGCTTATCCAACGCGGCGACAAAATGCCATCCAGCGTACCGGCATTGTTTGATTGCCCAACCGTATTTTGGGGAACCGAACCACTCATTCGTCGCAGAGACACCGATGCTCTACTCAGTGCTACCAATGCTATTGATTGGTTCTTCTTGCACACCTACACAAGCTTAGAAGTGGTTGCTAAGGAATTTCCGGCAATAAGCCATAAGGCCTCAGTATTTCATGCCGCCGGCGCTATAGAGAATCATGTCGGCAACGATGACAGACCCCGCTTGGCCGTTTTTAATCGCAATGTATCTGACCGCAGGCGCGCATGGCTTGATCAATCTGCTGATCTTGTCGATGTTATCGAAGGCCAATATGGAGAACTTTACTTTAAGGCCCTTCGAGAGAGTCAGATAGCCATCAATATTCATTTTGCCGACTCAAGTGTTGATGATTTTGAGACTGGTATATTTGAAGCGCTTGCTAGTGGTTGCGCAGTGATAACTGAATCGCTCAACCCATTGGCTGTAGCCGACATGGGTATGGAGAACGCACTACTACAAGTTGCAAACCCCACTGAAATGCGTGCTGCTATCGAACACTTGCGAGACAACCCTGATGAGCTACGACGGCTACAAGAAAATGGTCAAACCGCTATGGACAGCAACCGTTGGGACAATCGCGCAGATCAGATTATGGAAAAATTTGATGAAATAAAAAAGATGAGGCCCTAACGGGCCTCATCCTTCATTGCAAATATTTTTAACGTTGGGTATTAAAAGTTGTTAATCCGCTCGTAATCAAGCAGCACTCGTACCGTAGTTGAGGTGCCTTTAAATCGGGCATTAGGGTATGAGATTACCAACTCGCCGCCGGGTAACACTTGCGAGTCATGTATTTCAAGATCGGCGTATATCGGGGCCCCATCGTCTGACAAGATGAAGAGATAACTAGAAAACAGTTCAAGTGTTTCAGTAGATCGATTAGCGATTAGCACTTCAATCTCATCACCATTAATTTCATAACTCACCGGCTCCATTTGCACGGTTGCCAAACTTGCGCCCTGCTGAGATGTCATATCGGCGATTTTTACACCAGCAAGTTCGTCGAAATTAACGCTAGCTGCAAGCAATTCATTGATATAGACAATTTCTCCAGGTGATACACAGGTGTCCGCCAATTGGCCGCTAGCGAATTCTCCAAGTGATCCTTCTATAAACCCGAAATCAAGTGAATTCTCACCGATAACGCTTCCTGCTGCATTGTAGCCAGTAACTTTACCGTGTCGAACAAAGCACTGCATTTCGGCGCTGTTATTACGCAAATGCATAACCATATAGCCAGTACCGGAAGCCAGGCCTGAGCTGTACACAGTTACGTGCATAATCTCAAAGTCAGCTGGGATATTTTCCGTAATAAACGGAATCGATTTATGAACCTCACTATTAGCTCGTTCGCTTGTGCCCACAACTGCACCAGATAACAATGCGGAGTTTATAGCGTTTGAATAAACACTACCCGTACCGTTATCAGCTAGCTCCGCAGCGAATGGCTGAACAGCTGGAAAAATTACAGCAGGATCATTCTGCATCCCGCCTGTATCGCCAGTTGTAGTACCTGTTGTAGTACCTGTTGTAGTACCCGTTGTAGTACCTGTCGTGCCACCAGGTCCAAAGTTCCCGTTAGTCCCCGCCCAAAAGCCGGTTGTGCCATCTTCGTTCGAAAAGGCACACCCACCCGAATTAAGCTCCGCTGCAGAGATACTGAATGGTGGCTCTAATAAATAAGCACAACCTTGAGCTTCATCTAACAAACCGTTGGCATTGCCAGTGGCACTACCGCCTCCGCCGCCGCTGCTACAAGCAGCCAAGGTGACAACTGTGGAGGCAACTAAAAAATTTTGTTTAATACGTTTGGTATATCGCATACTTCACTCCCTTGATGGTTGAGTATTTTGGCTGGTGCGTGATCGCTAGCAACCCATTAGTTATGACATGGACCCAACCCCTCGTCAATTGTAAAGTCTAGGAGTATTCCGTTTTGATCTATTAGTTCAAAAAATCGAGCATATCGAAGCAAAATTGTATTTTTTGCAGTAAAACGACTCAATTCATGCTAGGCAATCTAAGATTTAAGTGCATCACGTCACAAAAATTCGTCGCTAACTAGCTAAGACGATAACTCTCTATTAGCAGTTGCGATGCTCGTTCTCCGGTCACTATAGTCGCCATAGCTTTTGGATAGCCAAACAAGCCAATTAAATCAAACGCATCGGTATCCATCGCCATATCGAGTATATCCTCTGCGGAAAGTGTTTTCCTACCAGCCCGTTCTGACAATTCAAATTGCATGTTCTCCAACCCATCAAAGGCTCGGTAAATCACTTCAGTGCAAACTAAACGATCAGATCGGAAAAAATCAAAATCAAAGTTGTAGCGCTTACCTTCATGCTTAAGCACGCGTTCAACACCTTGCTTTATCGACTGTTGCGATAGTTTTGGACGAATAATCGCGAAGTAATCCACGTGCAATGTTTCATCGAGTGCCCGCAGTTTCACACCATCTTTTTTTGATTCGAACGTAGATATCCCACCACGCCACTGCTCTTCGTGCTTTGCTGACAACTGCAAATCCAGTACTCGGCGTTGTTCCTGCGTACCCACAAATAGCGCGACGTGCGGCCATGTCCCTGGGAGAAAGAAATTGCTTAATGCATACTTATGCCGAGTAACAAGCACATCACCGGGCAACAACATCGCCAACGCTTGCTTTTGAATCTCGGGCGTAACCTGCTTCTTATTGTCGATTGCAACCTCAGCGGTCGCCCTACCCAGCTTCTCTAACACTGCAAACATCGACTTTTGTTTTGCCGACGCCACCTTTCGGCTAACAGCATGTTTAGCAAAATACGCTGTCCGTTGGATGTAGTTACGCTTACTTGGATCGAGGTAGGTTTGATAAAGCGTCAATTGCGCAACAAACTTACCCACCAAAGCATCAGATTGCAGTTTTCTAATTTTGAAGCGACGCAATCGTACTTTCCACATCGCCTCGTAGAGCTTAAGTGCCAACTTGGGATTGGTAAACCGATTAAGAATATGGGTAAAGGTTTTGGGAGGAATACGGTATTCCTTAAAAGATTGATTCAGCTTCTTTTGTATCAGCTTATCGGTTGCCAGCTCAAACAAAAAAAAGCGATCAATACGTACCAGCTGGCACGCTGCGGAATAGGCAATCACGAAACATCGCCACTGCTCATCCGAGCGAATACCAGACAATGGCACAGCTGCTATCTCATTACAGTGCTTAATAATCGACCACAATTCACCTCTTAACGATAGGTACTTAGCATACCAATGAGCCAAGGCCTCATCTTCGGATGGTCGAAATAAGCCACGCTCTATTACCTCAGGTATGAAATTCATATTTTCAGCTAATAGTTCGTCTACCGGGACTATTAAGCTATGCAAGGTATCAGCCTGTGTAATCAATAGTGCTTCGTTGTTGTCTATACTCATCTTAATTATTATTCATTAATATCGGCTCATTAAAAGCGATTCAGCTTGCTTGGAGCAAAAGGGCACTAGCCCCGTCATTCATACTAACGATATAGCGCAACAATTCAATGTCTTCCAACAGTACTGGCTCAGTGACCGTTCGCTTAAAAGGCGGACTTGGCAATCAACTTTTTCAATATGCCAGTGGCCGTGCTCTCGCAAGCCAATTAGCCTGCCCTTTTTTCGTGGATACTGCGTGGTTTTCGAAACCTAATAGCAACCGGCAATATAAATTACCCGCTATCGGAATAAACGCGACAAGCAACGACTTTACCAAACGCCAACGGGCTGGCAACAAGCTGGCGAGCAAAATAATCGGCGATAAGCAGCACTTAACTGAACCAAACAACTACGGCTACCAAGCTTTCACTTGCGAAGCCTCGCAACAAATATACATGGACGGCTACTGGCAGTCGGAAAAATACTTTGCTGATATTAGAGCGCAATTACTCGCCGAGATAAACTTAGACCTAGTTGAGAAATCACGCGATGCTATGGTATTTCCCAGTGAGCATACGGTAGCGGTACATATCAGGCGCGGTGACTACATCACGCAAGCTAGCTCACAAGCTTTGTCAGTTGATTACGTCAACAAGGCAATGGCCGAGTTCGGTAATAATCACGAGTTTATGTTTTTTTCGGATGACATCGAATGGTGTAAAGAGACGTTCTCCGGAAGCAGCATTGTTTTTGCCAATAATCGATCTGACTTACAAGATCTGAAACAGATGAGCGAAGCCGCTCACAATATCATCGCCAACAGTACGTTTTCCTGGTGGAGTGCTTGGCTAAACAAAAATACAAACCAACGTGTTATTGCACCGAAGCCGTGGACTAATGAAAATACTCACAAAGATATTCTTCCAAAGCATTGGGAGACAATAACATTGAAGTCATAACTTACAGTCATCCTCGCGACCGCAGGGATCCATATTCGTAATTGATATAATTCTCAAAGTGCTAGATTCCCGCCTTCGCAGGAATGACATGGAGATGCAGTAACTCGATGCCGCACCTAAGTACGAACAACGTTATTTTGAAACCATTGGTAAGTATCAGTTAGGCCATCTGATAATTTGATTGATGATTGCCAACCCAAGCGCTTTAGTAACGCAACATCCAATAATTTTCGTGGCGTGCCATCAGGTTTGCTTGTATCCCACTCCAACGTTCCCTCATAGCCCACAACCTCGGCAATAGTATTTGCAAGCTCCAATATAGTACAGTCCTCGCCCGTGCCTACATTAATATGAGACATCATAGGCGATACGTGTTTCTCGAGAGTCAATTTATCCAGGCCCATTACCCACAAACATGCTTTAGCCATATCATCAACGTGTAGAAATTCACGGAACGGTGAACCCGTCCCCCACATTGTCACAGTAGGAAGCTTTCCCTGCTTTGCCTCATGGAACCGCCTAATAAGCGCTGGCACAACATGAGAATTTTCGGGATGAAAGTTATCACCAGGCCCATAAAGATTTGTTGGCATAACGCTACGATAATCACGGCCATATTGGCGGTTGTAGGATTCACATAACTTTATGCCTGCAATTTTTGCTAACGCATAGGGCTCATTAGTGGGTTCTAGCTCACCCGTTAATAGCTCGGTCTCAGCCATAGGCTGATTGGCCATGCGCGGATAGATGCACGAAGATCCTAAAAACAAGAGCTGTTGTACATCTGCCTTATGCGCAGCATCGATTACATTTAGTTGTATGGATAAATTTTGATGGATAAATTCAGCCGGATATTCGTTGTTGGCATGTATGCCACCTACCCTTGCAGCAGCAAGATAAACTTGATCAGGTCGCACTGTTTGAAAAAAATCTACAACGGCCGCTTGGTCACATAAGTCCAACTGCGTGCGAGATTGAGTTATAAGCTCGACGTCGTCTTGTTGTGCAAACTGCCGTGCAATGGCCGAACCAACCATACCGTTATGGCCTGCTAAAAATACCTTTGATAACGCTGATGATTGATCAGTCATTGATTGACGCCGGTAATTCAAAACCATGCTGTTTTAGCAAGGCATTACGCTGTGCCGTTTTGAGATCTTCAACAACCATTTCGGCACACATCTCCTGCGTACTGATCTCTGGCACCCAACCTAATTTTTCGCGCGCTTTGCTTGCATCACCAAGCAAGGATTCAACTTCAGTAGGACGATAGTAACGTGGATCTACTCTCATTATCACGTCCCCTACTTTCAGCGCATCTGTGCACGGGCTAGTCACCGCAGTGACTGTGGCAATTTCTTCTTCAGCACTACCCGAGAATTCAATCGAGATTCCTGCCTCAGTTGCCGACCATTGTATAAATTCACGCACAGAGTACTGCTTACCCGTGGCGATAACAAAATCTTCAGGCTTATCTTGTTGAAGCATTAACCATTGCATTTCGACGTAATCTTTAGCATGCCCCCAATCACGTAGGGCATCGATGTTGCCCATATACAAACACGTTTCCAAACCCTGCGAGATATTAGCCATCCCACGTGTGATCTTTCTTGTGACAAAGGTTTCGCCACGGCGGGGAGATTCGTGATTAAACAGTATTCCGTTACAAGCATACATCCCATAGGCCTCTCGGTAATTTACGGTAATCCAATAGGCGTAAAGCTTTGCCACCGCATAGGGCGAGCGAGGATAAAATGGTGTCGTTTCTTTTTGCGGTACTTCCACTACCTGACCAAATAACTCTGAAGTGGAGGCTTGATAAAAGCGAACCTTATCTTCAAGCTTTAAAAAGCGAATCGCCTCAAGCAACCGAAGCGTGCCCATCGCATCAACATCGGCGGTGTATTCAGGGGATTCAAAACTAACCGCAACATGAGACTGAGCCGCTAGGTTATAGATTTCGTCGGGCTGTACATCATGAATAATCCGAGTCAAGTTGGATGAGTCAGTCAGATCACCATAGTGCAACACAAGATTCGGCTTCTCAACGTGAGGATCTTGATATAGGTGATCGATACGCTGCGTGTTAAGGCTAGATGCACGCCGCTTGATCCCGTGTACCTGATAACCCTTGGCTAGTAAAAACTCGACCAGGTACGAACCATCTTGGCCAGTAACGCCTGTTATTAACGCCTTTTTCATGAAGCCCAAAACTCAACACACTAAGATGAGCCATTTTATCCAAACGCGATAAGCTTCACCGGGTTTTTATTAAGCGTCGAATAGAGTTGTTCGAATTTTGCACATGTGTGCGTAAATGACGCGCTAACCACAGTGTTTAAATTTCAAGGCGCAACAACACGCCCCGTAAACAAGATCGCGCCCGTCGTTCGATCACGCAGCACGTACACAAACGGCTTATTGACTACGAGAGATTCAGGTAATGAAGTGTTGCCCACGACTAGCGTTACTGCCGCTGCCCGGGTGCCGTTTTCGTCGACCTCAATTTCGGCACGTTGAAGGGCAATGACGTCAAGTGTAGTGCCACCGTTAACCAAGCGTTCGAAATCCCAAGGGTTTACGGGAAGACCCAATGGAGAGAGTAATTCCACAAGATTCAGCTCACTGCTGAGCTTCCAGTTAGGTACGCTGATTTCAACATCAGCTGTCTCAAGCGAATTGATTATCTCGTTTAGTGTATCGCTGTTGAGCGATGCCTCGAAGGCTTCAAGTTCATCTGGCATCAAGATCAACATCGCAAGTTCGCCACCGCCATAGGGAATTTCAAGCGCTGTTAGATTGTCTTGCACCACCCTTGGAAATTCAGAACGACCGCCAAAGCTTGGCACTTCTATTGTACTTCCATCAGATTTAACAAACGATTGATCACCGATGCTGACAAATGTTTCTTGCCACTTAGCATCAAGGAAAATCGCATTTAGTATTGCGAAGACTGTACTCGGATCGAACTCACTGATAATGGTGGAGATGAATCCATCGGTCTGATCTGAAACCCAGCCATTCACCTCGTCTGCCACTTCTTTTGGAGCGCCGGCGAAATCAGCTTCGGTTACTGGTGCGCCGAAATCACCGGTTGCTGTGTCCAGAAATGCGGTTTGCAGGTCGAGTTGGGGTTTAACGAATACGCGATTAGCAGTTCGCAGCACAAGATCATCGTTTGTTCGACTTTCTAACTGAAAAGCGAGCTCGTTAAGTGCTGCATGAACATCGTCTTCCAGTAGCGAATCAAAACCTAGCAAGGTGGTAAGCGAGCTGTAAGTGCTTCCACCGGTAGCTGCACTGGCTAGGCTCAACGCCACGGCAACACTATATCCGCTTTCAACTGAACCCTCGCTAGGTTCGCCGGCACTCACAATTCGATGCAAATCCAATGAAAAATTATTTAGCGATCGCACCACAGCCGCGCGCGTTTGTTCATCAACCTGCGGAGAAGCCTCTCGTGCGGTGAGTGTTCCGAAGCGTTCGTTGACAGCTTCACTATTGGCGAACTGAGATGCGTCGCCGTCGTTGGTGCTACTACTGCTACTGCATGAGCTAAGCAGAGATAGCGCGATTATTAGCCAAAACGAATGGCGGACGGTGGACCTATGAGAAAAAATTGCCACATCAAGTACTCCTGCACTATTTGGGATATAATTCCCAATATACAGGAGACGCATCGTGCTGTCTAGCTATCGCAATGGGCCCTTAGCTATGACTTCGGCTTAATATTCTCCGGATCATAGAGTGGTCCATATCCCACCGCTTCAACCTTCACTGGGTAGGTTTCTCCAAAGTACTGAATGTTCAGCTCCCGCCCAACTTGGCAATACTCATAGGGCAGGTAACCCAAGGCAATGTTTTTACCGATGGTTGGCCCATAGGCGATGCTGGTTGTAAATGAGCGGCGGCCTTGAGAGTCGATTAGTGTTTCACCAGTTGCCGCATCCATTATCGGACACGTGGTGTTGGGGTACCGGGCAACACCATTTGAATCGGTGTTGGCTGTCATGGTCAGCGTACAAAGATAAGCGGGTTGGTGCTGACGTTCTCTTATAGCCATGTAAGCTTCTTTGCCATAGAAGTCAGCAGCCTTCACTTTAGGTCGCGCCAAATCAGCTTCTAACAAATTGTAATGAGTCAGCAAATCCGCGTTTTGTAAACGCAGGCTTTTTTCCATACGACGGCTGTTGGCATAGGTCTCTACACCAATTGGCGTGACGCCTTCTGCGTAAAGCGCATCCCACAAGGCTAAGCCATCTTTAATATCGAAATGCAATTCCCAACCCTGCTCGCCTACATAAGAGATTCGAAAACCATACACCGTAAGGTTGCCCATCGCGATTGGCTTAACCGCCGCAAAGGGATAGTTTTCATTGGTGATCGATTCTGGGTCGTCGATAATTTTTTGCAACGTCGTTCTGGCGTTAGGACCCCATAGTCCAATACAACCATAGTCTGCGGTTCGATCAGAGACTTCAACGACATAACCACGATCCTCTGCCATGCGTTTCATCCAAACTAAATCTCGATTACCCGCATCACCACCATCAATGACACGAAAATGATTCTCACCCATTCGCAATACAGTTAAATCGGCACGAACACCACCATTGTTATCCAGAAAGTGTGTATAAACACCTTTACCAATTGGGGTATCACCTGCCACTTTTGCTACGCAGATAAATTCCATCATCTGTGCTGCATCACGACCCGTCACGTCTAAAATCGCAAAATGGCAGAGGTTAACCATACCCACGTCTTCAGTGAGCTTTAGGTGCTCGGCATTGGATACTCGCCAGAAGTGTCGGTCGTCCCATTCGTTTTCACGTACCGGCACCTTATCGCCGTACTCTTCAAGTAGGTGTTCATTGCATGCGTAGCCGTGCGCTCGTTCCCAACCCGCTGCCTCCATAAAGTAACCACCGAGTTCTTTTTCTCGTTCATAAAAGGGGCTACGACGCAAATCCCGAGAAGCCGTGTATGGCTCTCGCACATGAACTGGAGGGTTGTATATTTTGAACGCTGATTCGTAACAACGGCCTTCAATGTATTCCTCGGTAAGCTGATGTGGATAAAAGCGTGCGACATCAATTCCGCTATGATCAAACTCAGTCACGCCATCTGTCATCCAATCGGCTAATACCTTGCCGGTGCCCGGGCCATCTTTAACCCAAACCGATTCGCAATACCAAAGGCCACGCACATTGGATGATTCACCGATCGATGGGCCACCGTCGGCGGTAACTTGTAGCAAACCATTGAACGAATGATTTTCGTCATATCCCAATTCGCCTAAGATTGGCGTAAGTTCAATCGCCCGCTCCATTGGCTCGATAACTTGTTCTAAATCAAGATCGCGTTGCGATGGAGATAGGCGTGCTTCTTCTTTGTCCAAAATATCTCGCGGGTGACACATGCGAGGATCCTTCTCTTCGTAATAACCCCACTCTATCTGACCGCCTTCGGATGTCGCAGGATCGCCCGTATCACGAAAATAAGCTGAGTTACCTTGGTCACGCAGCAATGGATAACCAATCTCTTTACCGGTACCAGCAAATTCGGTATAGGGCTTAAAGTAAGTTAGTGGATGATCAACTGGCATGATCGGTAAATCTTCGCCCGCCATCTCTGCAATTAAGCGGCCCCACAAACCTGCTGTTACTACAACGTGATCGCACTCAATAGTGCCACGTTCAGTGACCACACCCTTAATGCGACCATCTTCAATTTTCAAACCTGTACACGCTGTATTGGCAAACGCTTTTAGTTTTCCCGTTTCTTTAGCCTGCTCAACTAGTTCACCCGCAACTGCTTGCGAACGCGGCACCACTAAGCCAGCATCTGGATCCCACAATGCGCCTTGAATCATATCCTCTTCAAGTAGCGGGCATTTAGCCTTAGCATCGCTTGCTGAAATCATACTCACGTTGCTACCAAAAGCCTTGCCTGAATCGACTCGACGAAGTAATTCTTGCATGCGCTCATCATCACCAACACGGGCAACTTCAATACCACCAATACGGGCGTAACGCCCCATCTTTTCAAAAAAGTCGATACTGTACTTAGTGGTGTGGATAGTCATTTGATCGTGCATCGTATTAAAGCAAAAATCCGATGCATGAGCCGTCGATCCAATATCTGTCGGTATTGCCGATTTATCGATACCAACGATATCGTCCCAGCCGCGCTCTATCAAATGATGCGCAACCGAGGCGCCCGCAATACCCCCTTGACCAATAATGACGACCTTGGCTTTTTCAGGAAATTTGGCCATTGATGATTCTCCGAACTGAACTGATGTCTACGGACATTATCCGACAGATTGGCTCAAATGGGGTAGGCAGATGTAGGGACAAGGAAAACGAATACGACCGCTACTTTGTTATCTGCGTATTGTTGCAATGATGTTCATGCCTCTACAACAGCTTAAGCACCTCAAACGGCGCGCTAACAATATGATCCGCATTAACTTCTTGCAACTCAGTCAGTGAGCCAAACCCCCAAAGCACGCCGAGACTGGTGAGCTTGTTTTGCTGGGCTGCGATAATATCCACGTTGCGATCGCCAATCATAATGGCCTGATTATCTATCAGCCCATCCGCTAGAAGTTGCTGGAGTTGCTGACCTTTTTTGATACCCACATCCCCGCCGCTGACAAATTCGAAGTAATCCAGAATACCGAAATGCTTCAATATCATTGTAGCGGTGGGTTTAGGTTTGGATGTACAGACACCTACAGAGGCACCGGCTTGTTTCAGTTTGTTTAGCATGTCTATGGTGCCATCATAAAGATGATTATTGGAATAGCCCGCTATTCGATAATGATCTCGATAACTACCCACAATTGCACTTATTCGATCAGCGTCGGTGCTACCAATGACATCCGCCAAGGTGCCTTCCAATGGAGGCCCTATGTACGAAGCAATCTCATCTAAGCTACGTTTGCCATGGCCATGTTCAGTAAGCGCATGGTTAATCGAATCTGCCATGCCAGCCAGGGGATTGGACAATGTGCCGTCTAAATCAAATATATAGGTGCTGTATTTCATACGAGACGATATAGTGTAGTGATAAAACGATTAGAGTCCATCATGTCACAAACTATCAGCCTTATCTCGATTGTCGTCGACGATTACGACAAAGCCAAACACTACTACACGCAAGTATTGGGTTTTCATGAATTTGAAGATACACCCATGGGGGAAACCAAACGCTGGGTGGTGGTTGGGCCAAACGATACCGGTGTACGCCTGCTCCTAGCTAAGGCTAAAAACGATTCCGAGGCACAAGCTATTGGCAACCAAACTGGCGGCAGAGTATTTTTGTTTTTAGATACCGATGACTTCTGGCGTGATCACAAGCGTTACACTGAGGCTGGTGTTGAGTTTATCCGTGAACCCAGCACTGAAGACTACGGAATTGTTTCCGTGTTTCGGGACATGTATGGAAACCTATGGGATCTGGTTCAACGGATGTAAATATTAGGTGACCCATTTATTCAAAAAATACCTATAAGGCTTTCAAGCCGCCCACGGGTCGATGTGAATACACAGAGTTCTTGTTACTGCCGTGGGATGTAACACTATTGGTTTGCCAATAACGCGCGCTGCTTCTGCTGGCGTAGCATTATCCAACCCGCTACCAACACACCTATCGCTACTGACACAATCAGTATCGTGGCTAGCGCATTGATATCAGGCTTTAAGCCTAATCGTATGCGTGAGTAAATTAGCATCGGCAAGGTTGTGCTGCCTGGTCCGGATACAAAGCTTGCGATAATCAAGTCATCTAATGACAAGGTAAACGCGAGCAACCAACCTGCCATCATTCCAGGCGCTAACATTGGTATCGTGATATCAGTTAGCACACGCAATGGTTTTGCCCCAAGATCCATCGCGGCTTCCTCCAGCGCTTGATTAGTACCAGCCAACCTTGATTGAACAATCACAGCAACATAAGCCATTGCAAACGTGATGTGCGCAATTGTGATAGTCATCATACCGCGCTGTTCAGGCCAGCCGGTTAGTTGCCAAAGCGTGATAAATAACAGCAGCAATGACAAACCCGTGATCACTTCAGGCATTACCAGTGGCGCTGAAATCATGCCGGTGAAAACGGTTTTACCACGAAAGCGCCCTAGCCTTGCTAATGCCAAACCTGCTAGCGTACCAAAAACTGTAGCCACGGTTGCGCTGATAAACGCGATCTGCAAACTTAACGCCGTTGCGCTCCAAACTTCAGGGCTTTCTAATAAGCGCGTATACCAACGTGTTGAGAAACCACCCCACACGGGTAGCAACGGAGAGTAGTTAAACGAATATATGATCAGCAGAAAAATTGGAATATACAAAAACGCATAACCAAAAATCAAGCAGCTCACCAAAAATTTGGATTTTTTTTGATTCACTAGCTGTTGGCCTGTGATGCTTGCACGCGGTGGTACAGCATCATGGGTAATACCAATACAATAAGCAGCACTACAGCAATTGCAGAGGCCAATGGCCAATCATGATTTGCGTTAAATTCGGACGATAGCAAGCGCCCTATCATCAAGACGTTACCACCACCTAGTAGGTCGGGTACTACAAACTCACCGGTCGCAGGTATAAACACTAGCAATGAACCCGCAATAATTCCTGGTAGAGTCATCGGTAAGGTCACCGTAAAAAACGTGCTGACAGGGTTAGCACCCAGATCCATCGCTGCTTCCCGCAAAGAGGAATCGAGCTTCTCCATATTGGCGTACAGCGGCAAAATCATAAACGGCAAATAGGTATAGACAATACCGATGTACACTGCGATCGGCTTATACAACAACTTAATCGGTTTATCGATAAAGCCAAGATATAAAAGTATGTCATTTATGGTGCCCTGGTCTGCCAGTATGCCCATCCATGCATATACCCGTAGTAAGAATGAAGTCCAAAATGGCAGGATAATGAGTAACAACAAAATGTAGCGCCACGTACCTTGAGTACGGACAATTCCGTAAGCCATTGGATAGCCGATCAACAAACAAATGATCGTACAAGTGATAGCGATCTTGAGCGAGTTTAGATAGGTTCTAAGATATAGATCGTCCTCAATCAGGTACAAATAGTTATCTTTGTTAATCGAAATTTCTGGAAACCCGCCACCACTCCAATCAAGCAAACTGGTAAACGGCGGGCTAGCAATGATAGATTCGGCAAAGCTGAGCTTTAGAACGATAAAGAATGGTACTAGAAAAAATAGCAATAACCAGACAAATGGAATACCGACAATAAGTGATCGTAGGTTACGATGAACCACATTGGTAAATTTGGAATACCAACGCTTAAGGGATTGATCGCTTGCGGCCATATTACTCAGTAAGCAATACTGCGCTTTGAGGCGCAAAATTAATGGTGACTTCATCATCCCAATCGATGGGGTGATTGCCATCGCGGTAACGCGCTTGGTTAGGCGATGTAACTTCGATCATCACATCGTTCTCAGTGACGATATGGTACGTGGATAATCTACCCAAGTAGGCCATTTCCTTAACAATACCATTTAGCTGATTATGACCATCCGCTACAGCGGAGCTAACGGCAGAGCGCTTTTCTACACGTATTTTTTCGGGGCGTACCGCTACCGTCACGTTGGCACCAATGGACAAATCGCCATCATACTCAACTAATATAGCTTGACTATTGCTCGACTGCGACACCGAGTACATATTGCCTTCGCGTTCTACTACAGTGCATTCAAGTAAGTTAGCCGAACCAATGAAGCTTGCGATAAAGCGTGAACGCGGGTTTTCGTATATTTGTGCAGGCGTTCCGATTTGCTCAAAATTGCCTTTATCCATCACCGCTATGCGGGTAGCAAGCGTCATGGCTTCTTCTTGATCGTGTGTGACGACGACAAACGTAATACCCAGCTTCTCTTGGATATTCATCAGTTCAAATTGAGTTTGCTCACGCAAGCGCTTGTCCAGCGCTGCTAGAGGCTCATCTAACAATAAAACCTTTGGTCGCTTTATTAACGCTCTAGCCAGTGCGACGCGCTGACGTTGGCCACCTGAGAGTTGATGAGGCTTACGTTTGGCAAACTCCGCCAGCTCCACCATGTTCAAAATTTCTTTGGTTCGCTCAGTTCTTTCTGCTTTAGCTACGCCTTCGCGCTTTAAACCGTAGGCAATATTTTTTTCAACATTCATATGTGGAAACAAAGCATATGACTGAAACATCATATTAACGGGACGTTCATAAGGAGGAATTCCCCCCATATCAACACCGTCGATTAAGATGCTGCCAGAGCTGGGCTTCTCGAAACCTGCCAACATACGCAACAGCGTCGTTTTTCCACAACCTGACCCGCCTAACAAGGCGAATAACTCGCCTTTGTAAATATCAAGAGAAACATCACTAACAGCTGTAAATGCACCAAACTGTTTGTTGATATTCTTGATTTGAATAAAGGGAGTAGCTGATGGGTCGAGCCAAGGTGTATGTGTGTAATCAACCTGGCTCTCCCCATCAGATGAGGCTTGTGTACTCAATGCGGTAACTCGTATTCCTTCGCTCAGTTACCTGCTTTAAAGTTAGTCCAAGTGCGCGTGCGTGTCTTCTCAACCCTAGGTGGCACAACACTTAGCGTATACATCTTATCCACTGCCTCGGCAGGTGGGAACGCTGCAACACTTGACGTGACTTCTTCGTCAATTAACGGTATCGCTGCCTCATTGGCCGTAGCGTACCAAACGTAGTTTGTATCAGCCGCAGCGACGTCTGGCCGCATCATGTAGTCAAGAAAAATATGCGCGTTTTCTACATTTTTAGCATCGGCAGGTATAACCCAGCCATCAACCCAAAACTGAGCACCGCCCTCTTTAGGTGGAGTAAAGAAATCTAACAAAACGCCGGTATCAGCTTCTTCTGCACCTGACATCGCTAACAAGCCATCAGGGCCCCATGTGACAGCGACACAGAATTCTTTTTCAGGCATACGTTGGTAGGCGTAGTTATCAAACGTTTTAATGTACGGGCGAATAGCGGCGAATAGTTCGCCAGCAGCTTCGTAATCAGCTTTATCGGTGGAGCTTGGATCTTTGCCAAGGTATGCCAAAGCCATTGGCACGACATCAGTAGGTGAATCAAGGAACGCTACCCCGCACTCGGCCAGCTTTGACATGTGCTCAGGTGAGAAAATCATATCCAACGACCCAATAGGGGCATCAGGGTGAGTCGCTTTAACTAGCTCCTCATTGTAGGTTACGCCATGAGTACCCCACATATAAGGCACAATGTGTTTATTGCCTGGGTCCCAAGATGCACCAAGCTGATCCATTACGTCTTTACGCATGTTTTTCATGTTTGGCAATTTGGCTGCATCAATCGGCTGCAGAATGTTGGCCGGGATCAAACGCGCCAACATAGCACCTGAATGACTAACAACATCGTAGCCTGAGTTGCCAGCCAACAATTTTGCATCCGCTGTTTCGACCGAATCATAGTTGTCGTAAGTAACCTTGATATCAAATTCTTTTTCGAAATTGGCGATGGTCTCTTCGCCGATGTACTCTCCCCAGTTATAAACGTTCAGAGTACCTGCACCAAATGCGGTGCTGCTCGACGCAGCAAATAAAGCAACGCTAGCGAACTTAGTGAATTTTGTCGTTATGGCTCTCAACTTCCTCTCCTCAATTGTGATGGTCTCGAGCCAGTTATCTGACTTCTTGCCAACCTATAGTTATACATAAACACTGCTAAACCGAGCAAATACAAGTTTATCACTACCGCCTTACAGGTACCAACTATGTGCCCCCGTGCTCAGAATTAGTGCCTTTTCGACCCTTAGCCACCAACATTTCGTTGATATGCAACAAATTTTGTGTACCAGGATTCTGTGCAAGCTTTGCCACCGGTATTTTGCTCTGTATTTGCCTGTGATAATCCCGCACGTTGGATTCTAGCTCCGACAAGATGGGTTGAGTCCATGCGCTGCTGCGCATACCGTCCTGCAACCAGCCAACAAAACTATCGTCCTCCTCGGCCGTCTCGTTATTAATACGGGTATTAAGATAGCGCACCGCCTTCACTTCTCGGCGATCATCGGGCAATGCAAAGGTACGAGATACATAGCGTGTACTATTGGGCGACTCAGGAATCGTCATATAGATTTCCATCATGTCGGGATAGAAGGCAAATATCAAATTAGGAAAATGTAAACAGTAGTACCAGACATTTTGTTTATCATCAGGTAGGTGATCAAACTTGGGCATCAGCGACAGATAATTTTTTACACTCCACAGCGTGGGCTCTTTGGTATTAAAGTAGCCGCGAGATACTTGTATACCCCCTTCAGTAGCATCGCTGTAATTTTGCCCGTACAACTGATGCAAGGCTGGATGCCCTACCGGCACGTGATAACCCTCGTTATCGATATCGTGAATGACTTTCCAATTAAATGGTTTTAATTCAACTGATGCAGGAGCATAAGCTTGCAACTCAGCGGGCCTATAAGGCGCGATGTCATCTTCGATCGGCGCCATCATTGTGGCTAAGCTTTCGCCACCTGGTTGAAATCGGATAAAGATAAACCCCATCCATATTTCTAGCTCAACCGTTGTTAAGGAAATATCTGATTTGTTGAGATCCTTAAAGGTATTCGCCGCAGGGACAGCACGTAGTTGCCCATCAAACGAATAAGACCAACCATGAAACGGGCACGTCAAGGCATGTTCGCAAGTGCCAGCATTATCAACTACCAGTCTACCGCCCCGGTGCTTGCACACATTATGAAACGCGTTGACCTCGCCAGCCTTATTTCGGACTACCAAAACGCGTTCGTTAAACGCTTCGAACGTTGTATAGTCACCCGCATTCGGAATATCGCACTCGTGCCCAACCAATAGCCAGCTCGGCTTGAATAGCGTATCGATTTCAATATCAAGGAACGCTTGGGACTCGTAAGTCCATGGCGCGAGTAAATCGGTTTCAGTTAAATCGCTCATCAAAGTTAACTCTTTTATACCTGTACATCGGCAGCGGCTTTTTCTAAGCCTGCACGCAGGATTCCAACAATTTCGTCAATTTGTTTCTTGGTGATAGTCAGTGGCGGCGACATAACGCACATATTGTATATAGGCCTAACGATCAAGCCGAGCTCTTGGCAATAAGCATCGATACGCTCTCCAATAGAGAGTTCATCGTTAGGCGATACAGCATCGTTATCGCATTCAACACATGCCATCAATCCATAGCCTCTTACGTCATTCACAATTGGTATATCGCTTAAGGTGCGCAGCTGCTCTTGAAAATACGGTGCAAGTGTTTGCACGTTTTCTAATAATTTTTCGTTCTCAATTATTTCGATGTTTTTTAACGCCGCCGTGCAGGCTACTGGATGACCAGAATAGGTAAAGCCGTTTGAGAAGGTTCCGTATTCTTCGTCAATGCCTTTTAAATCGGCAAGTAGCTTGTCTGAAATAAACATCGCACCTAGCGGAATATATCCCGAGGTTATACCCTTTGCCGTAGTGATGATGTCAGGCACTACACCAAATACCGATTCAGATGAAAAGAAATGTCCTAGCCGGCCAAATGATGTAACCACTTCATCAGCTACGACTAAAATATCGTTTGCCCTGCAAACATCCGCGCATCGCTTAAAATAGCCATCAGGTGGTACAACCACACCACCTGAAGCCAATATTGGCTCGGCAACAAACGCTGCGACTTTATTCGAGCCTACCCGCTTGATAGTTTGTTCCAACTCATCTATCAGAAAATCACAATAACCTTCAACCGACATACCCTCTGGGCGCTTTAGGGGGTTAGGGTCACTAAGCTGATGAAAATTATCGTCAAGTAAATCGAGATACTTTTTGTCGTTGCTTTTACCAGAACACGATGACGATAGAAAAGTACTACCGTGATATCCGTTTTCTCTGGTAATAAAATGCTTTTTTTCAGGCTTGCCCAACATGTTGTTACGAAAACCGATAAAGCGTAGCGCTGAATCAACCGCGGTTGAACCACCGGTGGTGAAAAACACATGGTTAAGATCGCCAGGCGTTAGCTCGGAGAGTTTCTCAGCAAGCTTTGCCGCAGGAGAGCTGGTTAGGCTCCAAGGGCTGTTATAACTTAAGGTCATAATCTGCTCGCTAACCGCGTCGGCCATCTCTTGCCTGCCATGACCAATATTGACGCACCACATACCAGCAGGCGCATCGATCAATCTGTTTCCATCCGAGTCATACACATAAATGCCATCACCACGAGTGATAACTGTACGCTTAAAGCGGCCAATCTCATTCATGTCATCCCAAGGATGGATAAAATGGTTGTCTTGCGCCTGAATGGCTGATGTGGTGACTGAGTTGCTACGGTCCATAGGGATCTTGATATAAGGGCTGGCTCCAGCATATTACGAAGCTACAGGCATAGCAACTAACGACAATCAAACTGTTTAACGAATCGCGCGATACTTACCATTGACCCATCCGCCTTATCGCGCTAGCGTGACACGTTATGCCAAAACGCAATAAAAACCACGACATATTGTTCGAACCTATACCGATTGGCCCAGTCACTTGTAAAAACCGCTTTTACCAGGTACCCCATTGTGCTGGCATGGGCCATCAACGGCCTCAAACTGCAGCCGCCATGCGTGGTATGAAAGCAGAAGGCGGCTGGGGTGTGGTGTGTACAGAATACTGCTCAGCACATCCAAGCTCAGATGATGGCGGTTACCCTCATGCAAGGTTATGGGACAACAGCGACGTGCTTGCTCATGCACGAATGACAGATGCCGTACATGCCCATGATGCACTGGCAGGTGTTGAGCTATGGTTTGGTGGCAACTCTGTCGGCAACCTAGACACACGATTACCAACGATGGGTTTACGTAGCGATCCAATCAACAATACCGATACACCCCACCCTGTTCAATGCCGTGCGATGGATAAACGTGACATAAAACAACTCATACAATGGCAAGCCGATGCCGCACGCCGCGCAGTCAGAGCAGGATTCGATATTGTTTATGTTTACGCCACTCATGGTTATTTGTTGTCGCAGTTTTTAGATGCCAGCACCAACCAACGCAGCGATGAATATGGTGGAAGCGTGCAAAACCGTGTACGCATAGTGCAAGAACTTATTGATGTCACGCGTGAGGCGGTCGCTGGGCGTGCAGCTGTGGCAACGCGTTTCAGCGTGGACTTGCAAGATGAAGAAACCATGGAGGCGTTTGGCTTGCTGGCTGAATACCCCGACCTTTGGGATATCACCATACCAAACTATGATATCGAAATGGGCGCTTCTCGGTTTGTAAAAGAAGGCTCATTAGTTGAACACGTCGCCAAAGCAAAAAGCTTAACCACTAAACCAGTTGTGGCCGTTGGTAGATTCACATCACCCGACTCCATGGCCAGCGTCATCAATAAAGGTCATCAGGATTTGATCGGCGCCGCTCGCCCTTCTATTGCCGATCCATTCCTACCCAATAAAATCGATGAAGGCAGAAGCGACGATATACGCGAATGCATCGGTTGCAACGTCTGCTATGCACACGATTCAATTGGTATACCAATACGCTGCACGCAAAACCCAACAATGGGGGAAGAGTGGCGACGCGGCTGGCACCCCGAACATATCAACAAGGACCAAACAGGTTCTTCTGCGTTAGTGGTTGGGGCAGGTCCTGCAGGTTTAGAAGCCGCGCGCGTTTTAGGCGAACGCGGCTTTAAAGTGTTGTTAGCTGAAGGTAGTAGAGCAACGGGTGGTCGCATCAACCTGGAATGTCAACTGCCAGGTTTATCTGAATGGGCGAGAGTACGTGACTGGCGCATGTCACAGCTACACAAGCTGCCGAATGTGGAAATCTTTCTTGATAGTCAGATGAGCGCCGCTGATGTTATTGAAACAGGGGCGGAACACGTATTGATTGCAACGGGCGCCCAATGGACAACAGATGGTGTGGGTAGGCATTTGTATGAGCCGTTTGCTAGAGACAGCGATGCGGTGGTTGTATCAGCCGACACAATTTTAAAAGGCGAGCCAACACCTAGCGGCCATGTACTAATTTTTGACGATGATCACTATTACATGGGTAGCTCGATTGCTAAAACACTCGTGCAGCGTGGCAACCAGGTGACTGTTTTAACACCAGAAGGCCGCTTGTTTGCATGGGGTAAATACACACATGAGCAACACTCCACCGTTGCTGAGCTACTTAAGCTGGGTGTTAAAATTATAACTAATGAAATTTTGCATCAGATGAGAAACGGCAAAGTGGTAACACGATGCATATTTTCAGAAACAGAGACTACGTATGCCGTTGACTGGGTAGTGCCACTCACTCGCAGAGCGCCAAACGATTTATTGTTTCATGAGCTCAGCGCCCTATCTAATGTAGAAAAATCCAATCCAGCTATCAAAACTCTACAATGTATCGGTGATTGCGAAGCGCCCGGATACATCGCTGGCGTAGTATATAGCGGTTACCGACACGCGATGGAAACCGCACAAGATAATATCCCACCTTTTAAACGAGAAACATCATCGTTGATCATTGATCAACGCGAAGGAGCCTAGAATGAGCGACACAATGAAAGCGATAAAATCTGAAGATCGACGTGTAGCAAATATCAACACCGCTGAGTTCACTCCATTGCCAACCATCGATGGTAGCGAAATAGGCCAAAGTGTTTTACAGCTCAATGATGCTCATCCAAAAGGCGTGGGGTTTCATATCTACAAAATGGCACCGGGCTTCACCACGGATGCACATATCCACACCGAGGACGAAGAGTTTTTTATTTTGGAGGGCGACATCGTCGATCATGACGGTGTTCGCTACGTACCAGGTGACCTTGTTTGGTTAAGAAAAAATACCAAACACAATTCGTATTCAGAAAATGGCTGTACGATTGTTGTTTATATAAAAGAAGCTGAGGAAATGATCGACGTTTAGAGTACAGCCAAGTTTACTTAACAATGACATTTATCTTAGTCGGCTCCACAAATCAACATCGTTAACTTAAACAAGCTTTAAGGCTTGCACCGTCTTCTGCTGCATATAACCATCAATTTTTGCATGCTCGGGCATCCAACCTGCTAGGAATCGATGAAAATCTGCCCACGCTATCGGATACAGGCGACGCCATTCAGCCTCAAGCGGCACTAGGATTGAACTAGGTACAAGCAGACCGAATTGATCAAAGTACGTTTGCAACAATTCAGCTTCATATTGCGTGCACTGATCCGCTGACAAACAACTGCCCATAAAGTAGGCAACATCTTTCATTCCACAACCGATTCCAACATATTGGAAATCAACCGCCGCTACCTTGGGCTCAATAGAGTTAAAGCAGAAGTTGGCAACCTTGGCATCACCGTGTACCAGCGTTTTGAACGCACAAGTTGCCAAGGCTTCATCCAGTGCTTGCGCCGCCTCCTTTAACGTTCCATCAGCCATCGCTTGTAGTTCATCGTGTCGAGTATCCAGATGCCAATAACAGCCTATTGGCCAAAGGCCAGCACCGGTGTTACCCAGATGGTGTGCATGAAATCGCGCCAACCATTGCAAGCACACCTTGGCAAACTCAATCGGCAGCGTTGAATATCGATCTGGGTACAAAACGTCAAGATCTGACATCACAATAAGTTGGCAACCTGCCTCTTCGTGCAAATAGAATAATTGGGGTACTGCGCATTGAATCGCACAAGTTTTGGCAAAGTGCTGATACCAGTTTGCTTCTACTTGGTATGAACGTAATTTACGAGTATTAGATGCTTCGCCCTGCCAGCCTCGAGGATGATGTTGAATGTCGGGGGCTTGTATATGCTTGACGATAAACGTGGGGTATACAGTTGAATTGGTAGTGACGCGTATAATACTGCCGTAGCCACTCCATAAAGATTGCAACAACCGCTGCTGCACTACCTCACTTGCGCCAATACGCTCCATTACAGTTGGCCAGACGTCTAAAGATGTGATATCCATTGGTACCAATGTCATTCCCGTGTAGGCGGCGTTCCGGAATCTATTGCTCCGATTGACTGGATCTACCCTGGAGGGCACCTAACCGCCTTCGCGGGGACGACTAACTATTATGCAGGCAATACTCTAAACAACCCTGCGGACACACTGGACACCTTCACCCTTTCTCCGGCAGATACTCGTTGCCCTGCAGCACCTTTATCCAACTCGACTTTCCACTCAATTCCTGAGTAACGAGTTGTACCTGACTGACCATCGCTTAGCGGGGTGTCAGAGATAAATTCATACCCAATTAAATCACTACTCGCATCCGTCTTCTGGAATGGTTTAGATTGTAATTTTTTAAATGGTATCCAAAGTAGCGCGGTGATTAGTACAGAACTGACTGTGAACACTGCGAACGAGGCCGTCCACGTTGCTGGCACTAAGCCAAGCCACATTAAAACGCCAGTGACGACAGCGCCAAAGCCTGCAAACAGCAGCACTGCTGTTGACATACCAAATATAAAGGCCTCAATAACGAGTAGCACACCGCCAAAAACAAACCAGCTCATGCCCATATTGCTATTAATCCAATCAATCATATTCTCTCCTCCTGTTAATGTGCGATGAGCAACCTTGCCCATCGCACTTACACACGTAAGCTAATTACTGAGTTGGCGATGAAAACCCATCGCTATTGTTCATTGCAGTAACAATCGCGACCGCTTCAGCAACAGTGTTAGCAGCACCCGTCGACTGCCCATCGGTAAGAACGATAGTGGACTGCTTAGCGATATTATCCTTAGCCGCGATCGCCAACGTTGCTAAATCGAGCTGAACGGCTTTTTGGCCATCCGGAGTTGCTGCAATTTCACCAATAGTGCGTAAGGCGACGGCCTTCGCATTAGCTACTGTCTCGATTGCTTGAGCCTCACCTTCCGCAAGTAGGATTTGCTCAGCTCGAATACCTTCAGCCGTCAACACCTTAGATTGTTTTTCACCTTCAGCAACGTTTATTGCCGACTGGCGCTCACCTTCCGACTCCAAGATTGTCGCTCGCTTGTCACGCTCGGCTCGCATTTGACGTTCCATTGCCTCCAAAACACTTTTTGGTGGTTCGATGTCTTTTATCTCGTATCTCAATACTTGCACACCCCAAGGTTGTGCAGCTTCATTGATGGCGGAAACAATAGCTGTGTTCAAGGTGTCACGCTCTTCAAACGTTTTATCCAAGCTCAACTTACCAATTTCGGAACGCATCGTTGTTTGAGCTAATTGCGTTACCGCGAATACGTAGTTTTCAACACCATAGCTCGCTTTATGCGGATCGATAACCTTTAGATACAAAACACCATCTACTCTTAAACCAATATTATCTTTGGTGATCGCACTTTGACTAGGTACGTCAACCGCCTGCTCTTTTAGTGTGCGATCGTAGGCAACCTTATCCATAAAAGGCACCAGAAAATTCAAACCCGCTTTTAGGGTGCGATTAAACTTACCAAATCGTTCTATAACGAATGCTCTATTTTGAGGTACAAATTTTATCGATTGTTTGATTACCGAAAATACGACTGCTGCGGCAATCAACCAACCTATTAGGTTTGCGCTTAATAAATTAAATAGCTCTTCCATTCCATTCTCCTGTTAACACAATTGTTTAGTTACTATAAAAAAGTGATACTCACAATTCGTTACTTAGCAAACTCTGCAGGCTTAAACGATTGCCTCAAGTTGGCAATTTGCCCAGATTTAAACTCTAAATAACTATCCATCGCGGAGACTAAAAATGCTTCTATCTCTTCGTCTTCGCCGCCAAAATTACTGATCACCTGGTCGTACATGCGTCGCACATCCTCACTTACTGAAAAAACTATTTTGGTCTCGCTGAAGTGATCATCCAACAATCCACGAATTAACCCAGACGCATTTAGGCCCTTACTACTTATTTTTTCGTATTGATCTGCCCTTACCGTAACGTTTATACGTTTCATATAGCTCCTCGTTCATCAGCACACATCTATTTCGCATAGGTGAGCACTAATGTGTGTGTATGTGATCATTATACACACTTTATTCAATATATGCAACAATTAGACACAATGTAGGTATGGATACGTACAAACTGAGCATCAGATGTACATATTTCGACCAAATTAGCCTTAGTACTGAGAGATTCAAATAGTGATTGCGAGGCCTGTCTGGGCTAATTGCTCTGATCAGCACCATTTTGACTGGCATTGATCCGTTGATGTAACTGTTGTGCAGCCCTCACCTGTCGCCGTCCCAAAGTCCACTTCACATACATGTGCCATTGATGCTGCCATTGGTCTGGTACCAATCGTTTCCATACGCGGCGAAGTAATTGAGTGACTCCTATCTTGTTAGACACCGTCATCAACTGCTTCTTTATCCAATTTAATAACGGCTCAGGAATGATGAGTAAAGCGAGAATTGCAGCTGAACTTCCTGCTGTTAGCGCTAGCAGACCTAGCGCTATAGCAGTACGCAACCAAAGTGGACTGTTCATGTAACGACTAAAAGCGACATACAGGCCAGCTTTTATCGAGGCTTGAAGAGACGAAATGCGTCGCCGAAAAGGCTTATGCGATTTGATCAGCACGTGCGAAAAGACCTGCACGATAAAACGACGTAACTGAATAAAGAGGCTGTTTTTAGCCAAGACATAAGCCATCTTTAACGATAGCTGTTTTACTAAGGCTTTACCCCAGGTCAACAGACCGAGAAACAACGGCAGCACCAAGCTTTCTCGGAAAGCGGTAATCAATACCACTACGGCGCAAAATACTACGCCTATTACAGCGACACGTGTACCGCTAGGTGCTTTGGTATTGTGTTGCTTCTCTTTCAGGCAGCGCTACTCATGCGTCAAGATCGTCTGCTTCATCGGTAACGATCTGCCCAGTAGCACGACGCCACAAAATCGCACCAGCTAGGCCAATCCCTAAAAACACGGTGTAAAGAATAAGTGCTAGCCACTGTATCGATTCAGGATTTTCAGTGCCCGCCCAGCCTTCTTGGTACGCCAAATAGGATAATGCTGCAAAAAATATCGCGACAATCAATGTGCCTAGCTTACCAAGCGCTTTCCACGCCGCAATTAGTAAGGCGATGTTTAACAGCACCGCCACAATCCCTCCTAGCACAACCCAAGCATCAGTCGGTGTTTCATGGTTTTTTATCCAATGAAATACCGAGTTACCAGTTGGGTTGTAGGAGCTAAAGACGACAACTGCTGCTGCCAGCATTCTGGTTACTAATACACCTGGCGATGTACCTTTCAATGCTTTAATCATTTGCATTTTCCGTAAAAACGAGTTGCCATACTTACTATCATAATGCAGCATTCAGGTGTAATGCCGGCCACCCTTGAATAGTAGTAGGAATATGAGTAAAAAAAAGGCAGGAGATTGCCAAATCGAATATCCTGTCTTACATCCCACTAACCTCCTGAGTAATACACCATGCAAGATCAAATAATGGACTATTGGCACCAATTTATGCAGTTTGAGTTTGCTAACGAAGTTCTGATGGTATGTGGCGCTGTGTTGGTGTTAATTGGCGTTATGCGCATAATCAAAAGTAGCCTGAGATTGGTTTTTTGGGTATTGCTCTCAGGCATTGGTGTAGCGTCAGTGTCGTATGGCATGAACGGTTCTGCAATCAATCTGCCAGGCACTAGCGGAAGCCTGACAGACTTAGTGCATCAAGGCAAAGAAATACCAGCTGATGCTTTACGCGTACTTTGCTTAAAGATGGATGATGGTTAGATCCGCAAGTTTGACTAATGAAGAGGCCCAAACAAGCTGCGCTCATAATCCAGAATTTCTTCCATCGCAGGCGTAGCGTCGCCACTACGTAAGTCCGTGGCTGTTTGAACATCAAGACTTCGACAATAGGCTACACCAACAGGCAAGCGACCTTCAGTGCCGATAGTTTGATAGAATTCGTCTATCTCGGTGGAGCTACCCATGATTTGCTCCATCACCCATTTAGACCGTACTTTTACTAGATCCGCAGCCGCTCGATTAGTTGAACCCCAACCTATGAGGTAGTCATCGCAGCTTGCGTTCTCTTCATCCGCAGGCTTATCAAAAAACGCAATGTGCGTCTCAACACCATAGTATCTACGCATCATACTTTGAGCGAATAAAGTTGCGACATCTTCGTAAGTCGTATAGTAACCATATAGCGTCTGCTTACCTTCGGTTTCCATAATCGCCCCTGCATCAGCAGCCAGAAAACCAGCCGCAAACTCGGGAAGCTCTTCATCATTGTAGCGTGTGCGAGCAACCGCATATAACCACGAGCTCTGAGCCGACAGACCTAAGTTTTCATCAAACAAGCGGGTAGACACTGCATTGGCTCTATTACTTGTTGATGCAGATGCTGGTGTGTCAGAGGCAAGCAATGACGGAAAAATCTCTTTTTGGATATTATCATTAGCATGCGCCAGCTCATGAAATAGCAATCGCGCCATAGGCAACTGGATGTCTCTTAATGTCCGCTCGTTATCACCCGTTAAACTAGATGACCCCCACGCATAATCACCATCTTTGATCACCCGCCAACTGGTATCGTATTTCATGTCTTCGCCAAATTGTTCTCTAAAATCTGCAGCCTGAGAAATAGTTAGCTTTTCGCTGTTAGACAACCAAAGGCTTTTCGGGTCGAGCTTTATTCGACCAAACTTCGACCAGTAACTTGAAGGTCTGACGTTGCTACCAATCAGTACTGCCGTAATTGGTACAAACAATTTTAGGACGGGCGCAGGCATGGCATAAAGCACTTGCTCAAATCGCTGGCCCATCCAATCATGAGTCACCAGTACGCGATCCATAATATCGTCGACAGTTGGATCAGAGGTTTCTTGTCCGATAAACGGAAGTGTTTCGAGTGTGCATGGATCCTCTTGAACAACGATGCAATCTTTAAGCACCTCTGCATATTTGGAGTTAGGCCTATACGGACGAACTTGCTCGTCATCAATAAAGCGACGTTCGGATAAAGGCACGTCTGTACCTGTTGTATCCAAAATATCGTTATCAGAAACAATAGCTGCATCATTGTTAGAAATGTTAGTAGTAGTAGTTGTGTCACTACTAGATGAGCAGCCTGCCAGCAGTAATAGAGCACACACGATTAGCGATGCAAAGGTACGGGTACCAGCTGCTGAGACACAACAGAATGATTCAGATGAAGCTGAGGCGAACGCCATAAGAAGTCTCCTGACAATTTACGTTCTAATTAATCCAGAAATATATCACGGCCTTAAGAAAACCAATGAGTTTTCGGTAATATTCCTCGATTACTGATGTGTAAGCCAACACACTAGATTGGGCTTGATCGCTATAGCTGCGAGTCAACGCCCACGGTAAAGCTTATGTATGTAAGTTTTTACGTTTTGGTACTTCAAGCAGATCACTGATTGAATATGCCCGGCGAACATTCGCCGGGCATCATGCAATACTACTTTTTTTAGCTTATTGCGCAGCGTTATTGAGTTCCAGCGCTTGAGGTTGCAGGTTCACACGATAAGCAAATGTTGCAACGCCGTCTTGCAATACGATCTTCCAGATATCCCCAAAATCTCTAACCTTTGCATCCTCATCAATTGGATAGCGATCTTGATTGCACGTATCAACGGTGTCTTTCAGGCAGACGTCTGTCAAGCCTAAGCCAGCCATAATGTCGTATAGAGTGCCACTGTGACCCGCTACCAATGCAACACTGCCAGCTTGCAAACCTAGTAAGCCATCGATAGTTGGCTGCTCGGAACCAGAAGTTGATTGTGGATCAAGCTCTGTTGCATTCGCTGTACCGTCATCATTCATTACTGGATTCTCTTGAATACCATCACCCGCATTTTTATCAACATCCCCCGTTAGCCCAGCAGCTGCAACAATCGCTTCGATAGTTTGACGTGTGCGTGTTTTATGGCTTGAGAATGCATGCGTTAAACGGTTAGTGATGCCCGCTTCGGCGAATGCACCTACAAGTAGTTCAGCACGTAGTTCACCAGCAGAACTTAGAATCTCAGAGCATTTACTATCACCACAAACTTCTTCAAAATTTCCGTTATCAAGCTCGTTGAGTTCAGTCTTTTTTTCTGCGTGACGCGTGAAGTAGATTTCGACATCAGTTGCTGAGTTCGCCGTAGCGGCGTCAAGCGAAGCAAATGAATCAGCGGTTGGAGTTGTTGTAGTTGTCGTAAGCGTTGCAACATCGGATTTGGCTGGGAAGTTACCGCCTCCAAACCATGCTACTTGATATTCATCGCCAGCAACCAAGCCAATCGTCAACGAAAGGGAATCAAAAACAGTATTCGCATATTCGTTGTTGATAAAGACATTGTAACCTTCAGCATCAGCCACCGGCGTCCATTCAAGCAATACTGTACCGTCTCCATTATCCGAATATGTCGCAGTAATACCGGCACTATCGACGACCGGATCAACTACAACCACACCCATACCAGTAGTAACAGTTGCCTGTAAGGATGCTTCACCACAAACGCCATCAGTATCACATCCAGTGACGAAGTATTGATAAGAGGTGTCGGCCTGCAAACCAGTACGCTGGTAGTTTGTGTCGCTTATACCTGTTGCGATTCGTGTGGTGCTGTCTTCGTATACATCGTAGGTCGCAACACCTGGGAGCGCATCCCAAGTGATTTCTACACTGTTTGCTCCTTGGGCAGATGCGGATACGTTTAACACTTGGTCGGCCATTACTGGGCCTGTCAAGCTGAACATGCTAGCGGCTACTATTAGAACTCGATGCTTCACTACTTACTCCTTGTAAAATATTAGGCTGGCAAGTATACGACGGTGAATTAGAGATAGCACCCATCCCCGACGCTTTGCAATAAACAAATTTGGCTTGATTTCGATTTTTCGAAAATACAATGACTTAGCGCTGCGCGACTTCACAGATTTTCGCGCCTTGTCTTTGCACTATCTTGCCAAGTGGTTAGAGGCGGTAGGTGCTTACCGTATTTTCACGAAAGAATTGATCACGCTCTAGGGCGGAAGCCCAGCGAGTAGCGGTATCAAAGTACTGCCAAACGTTGCGATCATCAGGCAATTTGGTGTGTGTGGCACTGCTGCCAAACAATATCCTGGCAATACCAATAGAACTGGCCAGCTTTTGTATTGTTTGCCGTAATTGATCAGTGGCTTTAATAAATTCACCTGCTGGAGGATCTGTAATTTTAACAGCAACGTTATCGTATGTAGTTAACACATCTATCAAGCTAGGCCATTCCTCTATCGCAAGTAGTTTGCCCGCTTGACTACACTGGCTAATATTACAAATCATATTCAGCTTAGGCACATTCTCCGTCATCTGCAAAAAGTGTTTTATGCTATCAACATCGCCACTGACATCAATTGATGCTTGATTGCTAGCAAGCACATCGATACATCGTTTCTGCAAACCAGCATCATTATCCGAGTCGCTATTGAACACGACATTCAACCCAAGCACTCTATTGCTAAGAAGCAGTCTTTTGATTTGCACTAGGGCATCAGGTGCAGCGATATCAAGGTAGGCTGCAATACCATTAGGCAGGCCACCCAAGCCGGGGGTTTTAGCATGCTGCTCAAGTGAGACGAGATTACTTTCTACTTCTGCGCTAGGCATAGCAGATTGCACTGCGACTGCGCGTAATATGTGGCAATTGGTGGCAGCGTCCTGACTAGCTGGGCTCCAGTTGGAATCGACTATCGGTAACATCGTTG
>CALGND010000002.1 GCA_937958675.1 uncultured Granulosicoccaceae bacterium | reverse complement strand
TGAGGGGATCGAACCCCCGACCCTCGCCTTGTAAGGGCGATGCTCTACCAGCTGAGCTAAGCACCCAGAGCCGGCTTAGTTTACAGCTTCTTTTAACGCTTTGCCAGCTTTAAAGCTAGGAACATTCGATGCTTTGATTTCTAGTGGCTCACCGGTACGTGGATTGCGACCTGTTCGCGCTTCTCTTTTACGCACAAGAAACGTTCCAAAACCAACTAGCGTTACTTGGTCGCCATTCTTAAGTGCGTCTGTCACTGAATCCAGAACGGCGTCAACTGCGGCACCGGCTTCAGTCTTGGACATATCTGCCTTAGTGGCAACTGAATCAACAAATTCTGCCTTATTCATGTAACGCTTTCCTCTTTTTTAAACGATTGGATAGTGGCAGCTTAAACCTTCTAAGCGGCCACTTGATAGTCTCTATGATACGCGATTGTTGCCCTAAAAACCCATACAACACGCGGTTTCAGCTGCCTGCTGAACAATATTAACGATTGCTTTCTTACATAGTCATAGTCGGCTGGGACGACTATAGCAAGCTAAAGAAAGCCAAAACTAAGCAATTGTTCAAGATCTATGCAGATCAGTGGTGATGGACTTCATTTCCAGCGTCGCCACCAAGCTCATCGCCCGTTGTGACCTTTTCGGAGACTGCATCCGGCTTACCCCTAGGGGTAGATTCCAACGCGATATCGAGCACCTCATCGATCCACTGCACCGGAAGGATGTCTAATCCTTCTTTTATCTCGTCAGAAATCTCGATTAAATCCTTCGCATTTTCTATTGGAATGATCACAGTTTCGATACCCCCTCTCTGAGCGGCAAGGAGTTTTTCCTTTAGGCCACCAATAGGTAGTACCTCTCCACGCAAAGTTATCTCGCCGGTCATCGCAACATTGGCCTTCACTGGCACCGATGTTAATGACGACACTAATGCAGTGCACATTCCAACACCAGCACTCGGACCATCTTTTGGCGTAGCCCCTTCTGGCACGTGAACGTGAAGGTCGAATTTTTCGTGAAAGCTTTGATCGATACCCAGCGCTTCGGCTCGGCTTCGAACCACCATCATCGCCGCCTGAATAGATTCCTGCATCACATCACCTAGTTGGCCTGTGTAGCTTAACTTGCCCTTACCCGAGACAATCGCTGACTCGATGGTAAGTAGCTCACCGCCTACCTGCGTCCAGGCTAGGCCTGTAACTTGTCCAATTTGGTTCTTTTCCTCCGCACGCCCATAACGAAATCGCTGAACACCTAGATAATCCGGCAGGTTGTCAGCGGACACTTCGATGGCAGAATCAACCGGCTCATCCATAACCTTACGCACAACTTTACGGCAAATTTTTGATATCTCACGCTCGAGGTTTCGCACACCTGCTTCGCGCGTGTAAGAACGAATGATTTCCAACACAGCGTCACTTTTCAACACCAGCTCGGATTCATCTAAACCATTATCTTTCATTTTGCGTGGCAACAGATATCGATCCGCAATATTGGCTTTTTCTTGCTCGGTGTAGCCGGGTATACGTATTACTTCCATACGATCAAGTAACGGCTCTGGAATATTCATGGTGTTTGCCGTCGCAACAAACATGACATCCGAAAGATCGTATTCCACTTCAAGGTAGTGATCAGTAAAGGTGTGGTTTTGTTCAGGGTCAAGTACTTCAAGCAAAGCTGAAGAAGGGTCGCCTCGAAAATCAGTGGACATCTTGTCTATCTCATCTAACAAGATAAGCGGATTACGACGCCCAACCTTTGTTAAATTTTGGATGATCTTTCCAGGCATAGACCCAATATAAGTACGACGATGACCGCGAATTTCAGCTTCATCACGTACGCCACCTAATGCCATGCGGCTGAATTTACGGCCTGTTGCACGCGCGATAGAACGGCCAAGCGACGTTTTACCCACACCCGGAGGACCAACTAAACATAGGATCGGGCCTTTAGCGCGCTTAACTCGTTTTTGTACGGCGAGGTATTCAATAATGCGTTCTTTAACTTTTTCTAAGCCGTAGTGATCGTCTTCAAGTACCTGCTCTGCTTCAGCTAAGGTCTTTTTGAGTTTTGACTTTTTCTTCCAAGGCAGGCTAACCACAGTATCAATATAGTTGCGCACCACTGTTGCCTCGGCAGACATGGGCGACATCATTTTGAGTTTATTGAATTCAGCTGTGACCTTTTTGTGCGCTTCTTTTGATAATCCGCCTTTTTCGATCTTGCGCGCAAGCTCTTCAGTTTCGTTGGGCACATCGTCCATCTCGCCCAGCTCTTTTTGAATCGCCTTCATTTGCTCATTAAGGTAATACTCGCGCTGGCTCTTTTCCATTTGATTTTTAACACGGCCACGCACTCGCTTCTCAACTTGCAGCAAATCCAATTCGGATTCCATTAGCGTGAGCAAATGCTCTAGGCGCTCAGCTGGTTCAAACAGTTCAAGAATTTTTTGTTTTTCGTCAACACGCAATGACATTTGAGCCGCGATCATATCAGCGAGGCGATCTGCATCTTCAACTCCTGACAATGAGCTCAGGATCTCAGGAGGCACCTTCTTATTCATCTTGACGTACTGGTCAAACATATTGGTAACCGAGCGAACTAGCACCTCGAGTTCCTTTGGGTCTCTGTTTGATTCAGTCGCTTCAGGGTGCGAGTAATAGGCTTTGAAGTAACCAGTATCTGCATCGTCGATACGATCGATATTGGCACGTTGCTGTCCCTCAACCAATACTTTGATAGTGCCGTCAGGAAGCTTCAGCAACTGTAAAATAGTGGCGATGGTACCAACCGTATGGATATCGTCTATTTTAGGTTCTTCTACTTTCGCGCTCGTTTGCGCCACCAACATAATGCGCTTGTCGATTGACATTGCAGCATCGAGCGCTTCAACCGATTTTTCACGGCCAACAAACAACGGAATTACCATATGCGGATAAACAATGACATCTCGCAGAGGGAGAACCGGAATGGGTTGCAACGGGGATTCTTCGAACCCCTGATTATCAATATCAGTCAAGCGGATATATCTCCAGAAAAAAACAGCAGAAATAGATGATTAGAATCATCTGAGCATACACGACAAGATGGGCTGGAAATGTGATATTTCAAGATGGTCGTACTATAAATAGTACGATAAAAACCTAGATTTGCGAGGGTTATTTACCGCTGCCTCGGACGAGGCAGCGGAAACATCAAGGGTTTCGACGCGACAGACTAATCGTCAGACGCGGCGCGGCGATATTTTTCTTCCTCCAACACCTTTTCCTGTCCTTCAAGTAACAGGTAAGGCTTGGACTCGCCTCGTACCACAGCACCGTCGAGAATAACCTTCTTAACGTTTTCAAGCCGTGGAAGTTCGTACATCGTTTCGAGCAATACGTTCTCGAGAATAGTACGCAAGCCACGTGCGCCAGTGCGCCGTTCTAGTGAACGATGAGCAACTGCTGCGAGCGCGTCTTTGCGGAATTCGATTTCTACGTCTTCCATCGAAAGCAATTTTTCGTACTGCTTTGTGATTGCATTTTTAGGCTCGACAAGGATGCGAATTAGCGCTTCTTCATCTAACTCTTCTAGCGTTGCACAAACCGGTAGACGGCCAACAAATTCAGGTATCAAACCAAACTGGATGAGATCTTGAGCTTCAACATCAAGCAGCATCTCGCCAATATTTTTGCTGTCGTCAATTGACTTAACCTCAGCCGCAAAACCAATTCCACCTTTTTCGGAGCGGTTTTGAATGATTTTTTCGAGCCCAGCAAACGCACCACCGCAGATGAACAAGATATTAGACGTATCGACTTGCAAGAATTCTTGCTGCGGATGCTTACGCCCACCTTGTGGTGGAACAGAGGCAACCGTGCCTTCAATCAGTTTTAGTAGCGCTTGCTGCACACCTTCACCCGAAACATCGCGAGTGATTGAAGGGTTGTCTGACTTACGAGAAATTTTATCAATCTCATCAATGTAGACAATACCTGTTTGGGCTTTCTCTACGTCGTAGTCGCACTTTTGCAAAAGCTTTTGAATAATGTTCTCAACGTCCTCGCCCACATAACCAGCTTCAGTTAGTGTGGTCGCATCAGCAATCGTGAACGGAACATTCAGTGTGCGCGCTAGCGTTTCAGCAAGCAGCGTCTTACCGGAACCAGTTGGGCCAATAAGTAAGATATTACTTTTGGAAAGCTCAACGTCACCTTTCTTATGTTTGTACTCGAGGCGCTTGTAATGGTTATAAACCGCCACCGCGAGTATTTTCTTGGCTTTCTCTTGGCCAATGACATAATTATCAAGAAGATCATTGATCTCGTGCGGCCGTGGCAGCGAGCTTTCCGTATCGTCTGTTTGTTCCTGCATCTCTTCGGTAATGATGTCATTACACAAATCGACGCATTCATCACAGATGAACACAGAAGGCCCAGCAATTAGCTTGCGCACTTCATGCTGTGATTTACCGCAAAAAGAGCAGTAAAGCAGCTTGCCGTCGTCTTTTTTGTCCTCGTCGCTCATTCTTTCTCAACCTTGTGCCTGACGATCACCTTGCCGGGTTTTTCACCACTTTTCAACCTTCCAACCGTGACCGTTTGCCGTGTTGCCGCAGGGGTCACATCTAGATAGCTGAATTTATGTCGCACCACCGCAAATTACGCGTTGGAGTCGGTATCCGGCTTCTCATTTTTGTCGCTTTTGTTGCCAATATTGCCAACAGTGCCTTGGGTAGAGACGTCCAACTCTTCAGCCCTTGATTCTACTATTCGGTCGACTAGACCATAGGCTACCGCATCTTCGGCAGTCAGAAAATTGTCACGCTCCGTATCTGCAGCGACTTTTTCGGCTGTTTGCCCACTGTGCTTAGCCATCAGCTGGTTCATTCTGTCCTTCATGGACAAAATTTCACGAGCATGTATATCAATGTCGGTCGCTTGGCCTTGGAATCCAGCCGAAGGTTGATGAATCATCACTCTCGAATTGGGTAATGTGAAGCGCTTCTCCTTTGCGCCAGCTGCAAGCAGGAATGCACCCATGCTAGCCGCCTGCCCGATACACAAAGTACTGACATCTGGCTTAATAAATTGCATGGTGTCGTAAATGGCCATACCAGCCGTTACCGAGCCCCCAGGGGAATTAATGTAGAGCGATATGTCCTTGTCAGGGTTATCTGACTCGAGGAACAGTAACTGCGCCACAATCAGATTAGCCATGTGGTCTTCGACCTGGCCAACCATGAATATCACTCGCTCTTTGAGCAAACGCGAGTAAATATCGAAAGAACGCTCGCCGCGTGGCGTTTGCTCGATCACCATAGGGACCAACGCAGCTGTTGCGCTGTTTCCTGACGTTACGCCATGGCCATTAGATGTTAGTGAGCCAAAACTCATGTGCAAAATTCCTAGGTTAACTTAGCTTCTGCTTATTCAGACCCATCGTCCTTGGGTGGGTTCATCAGTTCTTGAAACGTGGTTGCTTTATCAGTAACTGTAGCGGCCTCTAAAACCTTAGCTGTAACGGCTTCTTCCAAAACTAACGCTTCAACATTCTTTAACATTTCGTTATTACTGTAATAGTAGTCGATAACCTGCTGAGGATCTTCGTAGGTTTCGGCCAGCTGCTCAACCTTGCTGCGTACCGCTGTGGCTTCTGGGGAGAGCTCCTGCTTTTGCACAATTTCGCCCACCACCAAGCCCAAGCGTACCCGTCGTTCTGCTTGTTCTTTGAACAGTTCGTCACCCAGGAAAGATGCATCGGACTCCGCCGGCATCTGCTGCATAAGCTGTTCCCGCTGGCGTTGGATTTCTTCACCCACCAAGGCCGTTGGTACATCGATCGGGTTCAGCTCAAGTAACCCATCCATAATCTGGGTTTTTACCTCAGTATCAACCTTCGAAAGCAATTCTCTTTCCATATTTTTACGTATATCGGCTTGCAGGCTTTCGAGCGTGCCGTCTTCGATACCAAAGGTCTTGATCATCTCTTCGTCGAGTTCTGGCAATTTTGATTCTTTGATCTCATGCACAGTAATATCAAATTCTGCATCTTTTCCAGCAAGATGCGCAGCTTGATACTCTGCAGGGAATGTGACGGTGATCGTCTTTTTATCACCAGCGGACAAGCCCATCAATTGCTCTTCAAAGCCTGCAATCATAGATCCAGAGCCTAAAACAAGAGGTGCTTTTTCAGCAGCCCCGCCTTCGAATTCTTCACCGTCAATACGACCAAGGAAATCGATAATCATTTGATCAGCATCTTGTGCGGCGCGTTCAACTGTTGTGTATTCCATTCGCTGCTTGCGCAGAGATTCGATCATCTCATCAACATCAGATTGCAATACCTCAGTGACTGGCTTTTCAACTTTGATGGCATCGTTAAATACCGGGTCGAATTCTGGAAACACCTCAAAGGTGGCGACAAAACTAAAAGCAGACTCTTCGTTGTCAGGAGTATCTTCGCCAGATTCAATAGTGGGCTGGCCAGCCGGGCGTAAATTTTCTTTCTGCACAGCGTCATAAAACGATGAATTGATGAGCGAGCCCAACACTTCAGATCGGACCTGAGGCCCAAAACGCTTTTGAACTACCTGGAAGGGAACCTTGCCTGCGCGAAAGCCATTAATTTTGGCTGTTTTACTCAGGCTTTGGAGACGTTCTTTAACGGCTCCATCAATGGAATCGGCAGGAAGGCCGACTGTCATTTTTCGTCCTAGCCCGTTAGTGGTTTCAACGGATACTTGCATGTTCGCCTCTGATAAATCAGCCTTCGGTCATGAACACCGCAGGCTCTATGGTTGTTGGGGTAAATGTGCCTTAAATACGCACGGGAATAAGATGAGTTAGAAGAATTTGAACCTTCTCAGCAGCCCTGAGATTATAACCTATCAGCGAAAATGCGAACACAGCTAAGCTGCATTTCCATGCTGAATTTATAAGAATGGTAGAGAAACCGCTCAGCGGCTGGCCCATTTGGGCGTATTAGATGCAAGTGGCAGGTAGTACGGATTGGAAATAATCACAATTTAAGAGCAAATTGACGACAATTTGGCAAAATTATATCGTTGCCCTCTCGGCAAAATGTCGGCAACGAATACGCTGTGCAGTGGTACGGGAGAGAGGACTTGAACCTCCACACCTTGCGGCACCAGAACCTAAATCTGGCGTGTCTACCAATTCCACCACTCCCGCCTAATGCACAGCTTTACTCATACTACGTATCCTACGTGTTACCTAACCCACTAGACCACTTCCTCGGCCACTTCGTTTTGTGTTCCTTGCATGTTACCCACAAGGACTAAACAAGGACGATGAAAGTGGGGTGAACGATGGGGCTCGAACCCACGACCACGGGAATCACAATCCCGCGCTCTACCAACTGAGCTACGCTCACCACAATGGGCCACTCCAAGTAACCTCTAGATTTGGTCGGGGCAGCAGGATTCGAACCTACGACCCCCTGCTCCCAAAGCAGGTGCGCTACCAGGCTGCGCCATACCCCGTAAAAAATCTAAACCGACCCGAAGGCCGAAACGCAATGATAGCACTTAAATTTAGAGATGTTTGGCTATACACGACCCAATTAGGTGATGTGGCGGACAAAATGGTGTGAAGGCTAGCTTCGAGCTCGTCTTCTAGATCGAGGCTCGAGTCTGAGTGCGCACTACGAACGGGGTGTTTGGTGCCGCAAACTTCGAGTGTTTAGTGGTGCGCCTGGCAGGACTAATCTAAATCGCTTAAGCGATTTAGACCCCTTCGGGGCTGCGCAGCAAGCTGCTTGTAGCGAATCGCTTTCGCGATTGGTCGAACCGAGGCTCGAGTCTGAGTGTGCACTACGAACGGGGTGTTTGGTACCGCAAACTTCGAGTGTTTAGTGGTGCGCCTGGCAGGACTCGAACCTGCTACCCTCGGCTTAGAAGGCCGATGCTCTATCCGGATGAGCTACAGGCGCATTGCGTAAATTTTAGCACTGTTTGCGATTTATCAAGTGCGAGTGCAGGACTAATCTGAATCGCTTAGGCGATTCAGACCCCTTCGGGGCTGCGCAGCAAGCTGCTTGTAGCGAATCGCTTCGCGATTGGTCAAACCTGCTACCCTCGGCTTAGAAGGCCGATGCTCTATCCGGATGAGCTACAGGCGCATTGCGTAAATTTTAGCACTGTTTG
>CALGND010000001.1 GCA_937958675.1 uncultured Granulosicoccaceae bacterium | reverse complement strand
CTAATAAGTGGAGGCGGGCCACTTCCATTATTTCCCCCAGTTCCAGTGGGTATCGCATCCGGGTCATCAATTTCGCACACATCAAGATCATTTGTAAAAAAATCTACGTGCGTAGCAACTTCAAAATCATCTCTATATTGAAACATCCTTACTGATCCTTCCCCAATAGTGTCTAACAAGGAGTTGTTCTTGAAAATAAAGCTGTTCAATAACCAAGGTGTCGTGGCTTCTGAGTTGCTGTTGTCAAAGCCTGTCACGATCAAACTTTCAGAACCTGAATCGATTGCTGCAGACGGAAATTTAGTGTTGTTTGCATTTGTGTTGTTTGTGTCAGTATCGCTTGTGGATGTATCAGAAATTGAAACGTCGCTACTGCTGCTGCATGCAAAGAGGGCTAAGGTCAATGCCAAAGACATAGCCATTTTTGGCCACTTTTTAGCCGATCCTTGGGTTTTCGAATAGTAGCTTATTAACATTTCATTCCTGTAGCGTATGAGCGTAACTTAGACTGATCATTAAGTTACCACATGTTGATATAGTTAATCATCCGCAGGCTTTATATGGGCATGGTGTGCTGAATAGTCAGGCCCTGTGTGCCACAATCTCCTATTGTCGGTCTTACTAATGTTGAAAAGAATCATTGGGGAGAGGCTGGCGGGGTATTGGTGTGATCTAGATCTGCGAGGTCATCGATAAGCAAAAGACTAAATCGGATTCACGCACTAAACTACTGAATAGTCTAACTATTAAATAATAAGCGAAACAGTAAACGATGGCCTTATATGACCTACTTGGTTTGATGGAGAAGAAGCTTGCTAAGCTTCAAGGTAAGGGATATGGCTCGAGCACTATTTCTGCAGAAATCAGTTCCATCGTCAAGCTGCTGAACGGCCATCAACCAAAGTTGTGCGTTGATATTGGTGGCAATATTGGCGATTACTCTGCGCGCCTACATCAGGTGTTTCCAGATTCAGACGTTATTTGTTTTGAGCCTTCGCAAACTAATATTGATGTTTTAAGCAAACGATTTAATGATCATGATCGAATAACGGTAGAACCATTTGCTGTATCTAAAGAGGCGGGGGAGTTCACACTGCATTCAGATAAACCTGGCTCTGGCTTGGGCAGCCTAACTAAACGAAATCTAGCGCACTTTGGCCGTGATTTCGAGGTGACTGAAACGATTACCACGCTTCGGTTTGATGATTACTGGAAAGACAAACTCAACAGTGCGCCAATAGATATATTGAAGTTGGATATAGAGGGACATGAGATGGATGCGTTTGCAGGGGCAAGTGATGCCTTGGCGTCCACTCGTGTTGTGCAATTTGAATTTGGTGGGTCGAACATTGATACCCGTACTTACTATCAAGATTTCTGGTATTACTTTCTCGAGCGTGAATTTTCCTTATTTCGAATTACGCCATTTGGTCTGGCGAAGATAAAAAAGTACCGAGAGCGAGATGAGTGCTTTCGCACCACTAACTTTTTGGCACTTAGCCAACGAGCCTAGTTGCCTCAAGCCACGTCACGCAGCAAGCTGGCAGGTGACGCCGACAAGGAGCGCGCTACCCAGATCGCACCCGCTGTTAAACACAAGCCGGCAATCCCAACGGCAACCACAGCCCCGCTCAACCAAGTGATTGGCCCGACTGGTAATTCGAGCCAAGCCACCGCTACCAGCGTGCCCAGCACTCCACCGACGATACTGGCAAATACTGCTACCACAGCCCCTAGCAACAAATACTCAATGCCCAATGCGTGCATTAGGCTGCGATGACGACTGCCAATGGCATGAAGAATTGCTGCTTCCTGCAGTTGTCTTTGCCGGTTCGCTGCAACGACGCTTGCGAGCACCAATAAGCTTGCCAGCAAACTTGTTAACGCTACGACTGATACAGCCAGTGCAGCCGCATTGAGGATACGTTTGGCAGCTAGTAGACCACGAGCGGTGCGAATGGTAACAACCGCCGGGTATTCGCTTGAAATCGCATTGGCTGCAACTATGTCTATCGGTGTATCGTTGCCTTTAGTAGGCTGCTTAGCATTCAGTGCCGTAGCATCCTGAAAAGCAATGCCGACATAACGCGTTATGAATTCGTCCAATACACCCGGGCTAAAAACCGCTTCAAACCAGAATCTTGTTTCAAAATTTCCCTGCGCATAAATTGCCACCAGTTCGGCTTCCAGGTTTTCACCCAATATTGAAAACATTAATGTGTCGCCGACCTTCACGCCAATTTGACTGGCTTCGCGATCTTCCATGGCAACCAGCGGTGGCCCCTGGTAGTCACGTTGCCACAACTTTCCAGAGGTTGCCCGAATGTTGTCGACACGTTCAGCGCGATAACTGAGCTTATGTTCATCATTGGCTTCCAGAGCTTCACTAGCATCATCTCGAGAGGCAAGTAATTCACCATTAACCTGAGTTAATCTGCCTAAGACCAACGGTACAGTTTGCACATCTGTCACCCCCGGTGCGTTGGACGCTGTATTCTGGAACGCCTCGATATCTGCTTTTTGAATATCATAGAACGCAAGGCTTGGCGCGCGCGAGGGCACCGTACTATCGAGCAGCCGCACCATCGCAACAATCACGATGGTAGCTGCAACCAGTAAAGTGCTTGCAATGCCTAGCGACAATAATAGCGGTCGCAATGGAGAGCCGGGTTGATCCATGCCTGCCAATGCACGACGTGCGGCAAAGTATTTATCTAGCTTGCCTGATTGCACTAAGCGCCGAGCGAAGCGCCGAATGGCAACGACCAAGCCAGAAAGCGCTGCGTAAAGTAAAACCATCGCAACAACAAAACCTATGCCGATGACTCTGTCTGGCACCAGCGCGATGAGTGCCAGTGCCGCCATTATCGCAAGTGTTGCGCAAAGAATTTTTGCATGTAACGACAACGGCGACCTGATATCGGTTTCAGTGTCACCGCGCAACAGTTTTGCAGGCGATGTTGCAAGGCTTCGTGCAAGGTTGGGTGCTGCAAATGCTAGCGCTGCTAATGTGCCGAAGGCCATTGACACAAGCGTTGGCCAAAAAAGTAACGCAGGCGACGTTGCAATCGGTAGCCCGCCTGCAAGGCTTCTCGATACAAGGAATGCGATTGCGGCGCCAAGTAGCGCCGCTACAGCGCTACTCAACAAGGAGACAATGAGGATTTCGGTGACCATAATGTTCGCGCGCCAACGATCCTTTGCTCCTATAGCGGACAAGGTAGCAAGGTCTGCACGACGTGAATGCATCCAGGCCGCAACGCCATTGGCTACGCCCAATCCGCCCACCAGTAAGGTTGCTACTGCGATCAGCAACAACACTGCAGCCACTTCATTTAATCGCGTCGACACCCGGTCATTGCGTTCTTCGACTGTGTTGAGCTCAGCGGTATGTTGCGGGAAGGCCGCCCGCCAATCATTGAGAAAACGGGTCGTATCACCAAACACGCCGTTTTCAGGATTAGTGTTTGAGTCTTCTAGGCGCACGCGGTACTCGTACTCCACCCGACTGGTGGGAACGATCAAGCCGGTTGCATCAAGGGTTTGCTCAGAGACCAAAACGGGTGGTCCACGCACGTCTGCACTGAGCGCGCGATCGGGCTGACCTTGAATAACCGTGCGCACTGTTATGTTGGTATTGCCGATAGTGACCGTATCTCCAACTTTTAAACCTAGGTCAAAAGCCAAGGCTGGGTCGATGGCTGCACCCAAATTATCGGTGGCCTCTATGAGCGTCATAGCAGGCTCAAAGCTTACGTCTCCATACAGTGGATAGTGCTCATCGACACTCTGCAATTCAATGACGGTGAACTCATCGTTATCGGTGCCTAGCATAGTGCGAAATTCTATAAGGCGAGATACAGTGCCACGTGCGTCGATCCACTCGAGCGCATCGGTATCCAATGGTTCCCGTACATCAAGCTCTACATCGCCCCCGAACAACTGGCGTTCTTCGCTGGCTATTCCATCGCGCACCAGTGCCAACAAGCCTGTACAGGCGGAGATCAACAACACGCCCAGAAACAAACTGATGGCGAGCAGATGCAGTGGGCGTGACGCTCGATGTCCAATCAAGTCTCTTATAAGGAACCGGAGCATACTAAGAAGATTCCATTATGCGTCCACCGGCTGTAGTTGCCCTTCGTGCAAACGCACTTGGCGCTGACAGCGAGCAGCAAGTGCAGGATCGTGTGTAACCAAGATGAGCGTTGCATCGTTTTCTTGGTTAAGTTCAAACAACAAGTTAGCTACTGCATCACCGGTCTGGTTATCCAGATTACCGGTTGGCTCGTCAGCCACCATCAATGTGGGTTGATGAATTAAGGCTCGAGCAAGTGCTACGCGCTGACGTTCGCCGCCGGACATCGCGTTTGGGTAGTGATCCATTCGATGCTCAAGACCAACACGCTCCAATAATTCGGCGGCGCGTTGCCGAGCGTTTTCCGCTGCGGCTATGTCCAATGGCAGGGCGACGTTTTCGCGCGCGGTGAGGCTGGGTATAAGGTGAAAGTTCTGAAACACTATGCCAATTTTGTCGCGGCGTAGATCTGCTCGGGCATCGTTGGATTGGTCGTGCAACTCAAGGCCGTCGAATACGACTGTTCCGCTATCAGGTGTTTCTAAGCCGGTGAGCACCAGAAGTAAGGACGTTTTACCGGAGCCGGAGGGGCCGATTATGGCAACGCTTTCGCCTTGAGCTACGTCGAGAGACGCGCCCGATAGGACAGGTATCGTGCGGCCTGCAGCGTTGTAGGCGAGGTGGACATTGTTAAGGGCAATCATAGGGTGTTCAGAGTGTGCACAGGTTTGATGGTTCCGTGACTGGTGTGCTCAATAGTGTAACTAGGATGAGCGCGTCAATGCGAAAACTTCCCTTAGAGGGGCCTGCCATTGTTTACATCCCTTGATTAAGGGATGCAAACACGCCCAGTGTCAAATCACGTCATGTACCCTCTTTAGACGTTGGAGCGAGCGTTCTTTTGGTCCAGTAATTTATTACGAATGATCCTACAACGCCTGGCAGTAGCCATGCGATCCATGCTGGATTAGTCTGCACGTTAACAACAAACACTGCTGTGATCGTGGCAATACTGGCACCTCCCATTCTATTTAAATGCAATGCGATACGCTCTTTGCCTGTAGGCCATTTATCGCCGCGTCGAAAATCGTTATATCCCTGGCCAATACCGATAATACCGAACACGATAAGAATAATGGCCATTGAACTATCACTACTGTAGATGTACGCGCTGAATGCGAACATCGCTAAGCCGATTACCATCATAAGGATGGATACGCTTTTATCCGAGTGATTACGAACGCTGTCTCGAGCGACGGCTAAACGATAGCCGGTGTAAACAAAGTAGGCACTAAACAAGCCGACGAAAAACAGGAATACATTGCTTGTTGCTACTGAAACGATAAACGCAAGCAACAGGGCCCCAGCCATGCCGACAACGTAGGCTTTGCCACCTCTGCGGTGCCACAAAGCACCCTTTTTCGTGGCCCAGGCGGTGATCATTCCTGCTACGGCGATTGAACCCATTAATACATGCAGTCCTACAAGTATTTTGATCATATTCTCTTCCTTTATGCACCTTGTTGCATAATATAGCAGTGAATTTATTTTTATGCAACAATGTTCATATGAGCCTGAAGTATGTCCTATTAACGCTGCTAGAGCGCGAATCTCGCACTGGTTATGATCTGGTGCGCTCATTTGATTCGGCGGTTGGGTATTTCTGGAATGCCAGCCATCAGCAGGTTTATCGTGAGCTGAGTGCTTTGTCGGATGCAAAGCTAGTCAATTTCAAGCAAATCAAACAAGACGACAAACCGGATAAGAAGATCTACAGCTTGAGCGGTACCGGAAAAACGGCATTGCATGATTGGTTAGAGAATCCATTAAAGGCTGGCAAAACAAAAGATCTGCTGCTAGTTAAATTGATGAATGCAAACAGCGATAACACTGATCAAATGCAGCGTGAGTTGCAGGCAAACAGGCAGCGCAGCACTGAAATGCAAGCTACCTACCGTGTGATAGAGCAACAATATTATTCGCCTACCCAACTTAAATCACTACCTGATGATCAAGTGATGATTTACGCAGCACTACGCAAAGGTATATTGAGTGTCGATGCTCACCTTGCTTGGTTAGATGAAGTTGAGACATTGATGAACAAGGCATTCCAATGAGCTGGCAGTTAAACGATAAGGTTGACACTAGTGCAGGATATGTTGCCGCGGGCAATGTAGGGGAAGGGCAGCCCATCGTGCTTGCGCACGGTTGGCCATGGTCATCCTTTTCGTGGCATCGTTTAATCCCCACGCTATCTAAAAAGTATCAAGTGTTCTGGTACGACATGCCGGGGTATGGCCAATCGAACAAATATCCCGAGCAACGAACCTCCCTGGATATTCAAGGCCGGGTATTTTCCGAAATGCTTGAACACTGGGCGCTTAAGAACCCAATAGTAGTTGCCCATGATTTTGGTGGTGCTACTACGCTTCGCGCTCATTTATTGCACGGTTGCGACTACGAACGCTTGATATTAATGAACGTTGTTGCGATGCGGCCGTGGGGCTCGGCATTTTTTGATCACGTTGGTAAGTATGTTGAGGCGTTTTTGGGGTTGCCAGCACATATTCATCAAGCGATAGTGGAGGCTTATATCAGAGGCGCACTGATTAATCCAATTACGGACACTGACATGAGACAACTGCTAGCACCGTGGTTAACAGAGGAGGGTAGCCAGAGCTTTTATCGACAGTTTGCTCAGGCTGATGAGACATACACGCAAGTGCTTGAGCCTCTATACAAAGACATGAGGTGCAAGGTGAATATCCTATGGGGTGAGGAAGATCCTTGGATACCAATCGAGCGAGGTAAACAGCTCCATGGGTTTATTCCAGAAGCTTCGTTTAAGGCATTGCCTGGCGTGGGGCATTTGCCGCAGCTAGAGGCGTCGCAGCTGGTACTGGAAAGTTTAGAGATGTGTTGCAGTTAGTCGCGACAAGCTGACACACGGGGCTGGCTAGGTTGCGTCACGCAAGTGATCGATAAAATCCTGCGTTAAGGCATTGCTTGGGGCCATATGCCGTTGCTTTTTATACTGGCGTACTGCTCGGTACGTTTCGCTACCAGCGTATCCGTCTATCTGACCACTATACAGACCCAGCACTTTTAAGGATTCTTGCACCATCATGACATCGCTGGTGGAGGCGAGCGATGCGCCTTTGCTGCTAAGCCCTTGTCCCATGGATATCACTGCCAAAAAAATGTTGAGATAGTATACCTACTATTAGTTTTTGAGCACTACTGTAGTAGTAGATTAGTATTAACTTGATAAGGATGGTATTTCGCGCCGGTATAAGATCGCATCGATTGCCGCTGCATCCATATCAATTTCACGTGCCATTTTGTGCCCTGAATAGACGGCGTCAACGATCATAGCAGGCGCTTCAGCATCGCCGATAAGGTGCAAGCTCGGCATGCTCGCTTTGCCCCCAGCGTCTATTACGGCCTTGAGCTCATTATACAAACCTGCGTTGGGTGCGCGTTGAGTGAGTAGTATCAAGTTATCGCACTGCAAGGTTTCTTCCTGCTCGGTAAACACACAACGTAGTGTCACGCCGCCTTCGCTTGCCCTGACGATGCGTTTATTGGCAACGATATTTACGTTTTCTTCTATTAAGGATTTTTGTACGCGAGCTTGCTCGAGCGTGTAAGTGGTCCAGGCGGATACTACGCTGCCTGGTGTCACGAAGCTTAACGCTTTGCTTGTGGTGGCTAGATGATCAGCGATGACGCCACCGAGATAGCCCTGCTCTTGATCGTAAATCACAGTGTGGCCTGGCAGCTTAGTGCCGTCCATAACATCGTCGGGTGTGTAAACGTTTAGCCTATCCAGGCCTGGAATACCCAAGGCTTGATGTTGGCCAACGCCATCATTACGCCAATGACAACCCGTTGCAATTATTACATCATCACATTCAAGTTCAATTATTTCATCGGGGCTTAAGTCGCTGTCCCAAAAAATCTGTGCATTGGCTTGTTGGCTAATTTCATGTACGCGATGATCAACAACGCGCCGCCATGCAGATAAACCTTTTAAAGTCGATTCGCGTAGGCAACGCCCCCCAGCTGTGTCGCTCTTTTCTGATAAAAACACATCAAAGCCACGTTTGGCGAGTTGCATTGTGCATTCTAAGCCTGCAGCACCTGCGCCAACAACTAGTACGCGTTTGTCTGATTGTTTTTTGGGTATGGATTCGGGGTGCCAGCCTTGTCGCCACTCTTCGCCCATGGTTGGGTTTTGTGTGCAACGAATGGGTATACCGATGTTGTCGCACGATACACAAATATTACAACCGATACACTCGCGTATAGATTCGATTTCACCGTTTTGTATTTTATTGGGTAAGAATGGATCTGCGATTGATGGCCTCGCTGCGCCGATAAAATCCATGACGCCGCGCTTAACCAAGGAGAGCATCATATCGGGCGAGCTTAAACGGCCAACGCCTACAACGGGTTTAGTCGTGACGCTTTTTACAAACTCCATATACTTTACTTGGTACCCGTCCTCAGGCTCAAAGCGTGTGGTCAGTGAGTCGTTGTCCCATTCGGACACGTTAACATCCCATAGATCAGGCAGCTCTGCCATCATTTCTACGACGGCACGACCTTCCTCAGATGCCTGCATGCCCTCCGGGCCTTTCATTTCGTCTACAGCAAAACGGAAAGCAACAGCGCAAGTGTCACCGACGGCTTCGCGTGTATCGATTAGCAACTCTTGCAATAATCTGGCGCGATTTTCGAGGCTGCCACCATATTCATCGATGCGGGTGTTCATGTCGGGGAGTAAAAATTGATGAGTGAGAGTCATGCGGTGGCCCGCATAGACATAGATGACATCGAAACCTGCTGCCTTTGCACGCAGCGCTGCGTCTCGATGCCATTGCCGAAACGCTTTGATTTCCTTTTTAAGTATTCGACGGGCTTGTTTGGGATAACCAATATCCACTTGCATATCGGTAACACCTAGCGGAGGGGTGCGCGAATATAGATTGCCAGCATGGTTACCGTTGTGTGCCAGCTCAATTGCGGCCAGTGCGCCCTTTGCATGCACGGCATCGGTCATTAGTTTTAATGCTGGTATATCGCGCTCATCCCAGATGCGTTGTTCAGCGTAAGGGGAGATATCCGAAGTAGGGTGTATCTCGGTTTCTTCAGTGCTGACGACCGCCCAGCCACCGTCGGCTTTCACTTCGCGCATTGCAGCATGTGCTTGTGGTCTGATGTGCCCCAGCGCACAACAATGTGGTACCTGATAAAAACGATTACGCGCAGTGAGTGGTCCAATTTTTACTGGTTCAAACAAGCGTGCGTAGCGATCACTGTTGCTCATGATGTACTCTCTAATTCAAGCATTAGTAAGTTTCCATCAATGACGATTTCGTCGCCAGCGAGCATTTTACGTCGCTTGCGTGTTTCGACTTCACCATTTACCTTGACATCCCCTTCGCTTATTCTAATTTTTGCCTCTGCACCGCTTGAGGCAAAACCGCCAAACTTCAATATTTTATAAAGTTCGACGGGTTCTTCGCGTAGCGTTAGACGCTGGGCTGAGTCAGAGTAGGATGTCATAAGCGTTGAGAATGCCTGGGAAATCAAGTTAAGGCCCATACTATACGGGTAGAACGCCGATATTTTGGCCTGATTTGTAGCTGAGCGGACCATTTATTGCGTTTGATACGTCTTTTAACCCAGCTATTTTTGTAGTGGTCAGTCAAAATAGACTCAGCTGCGAGGCTAGAACTGGATGGGACGCACATGAATAAAGAATTCGGCTTTTTTAGAGTGTCTGCTGCAGTACCTAAGGTTACTGTTGGCGACCCAATGGCGAATGCAACTGAGATGTTGCAGATGCTGCCAAGCATGGCTGATTCTGATTTGGTCGTGTTTCCTGAGCTTGCATTGAGCGCCTACACCTGCGGCGATCTATTTCATCAGCGCACGCTTCTTGACCAATGCCTAGAGCAAATTGATCGTATCGCCACTAGCGCCCCTAATCGAGAGCAGCTTATTTTTGTTGGAGCTCCACTAGCGCTCGATGGCGCATTGTATAACTGTGTTGTGGCGATAAACGATGGCCGTGTGATTGGTGTCATGCCCAAGCAATTTGTGCCTAACTATAAAGAATTTTACGAAGATCGATGGTTCGCATCTGGTGAAGATGATGCGCCAATTGCTATCGATCTACAGTCTTACTCGGTGCCGTTTGGAACACGATTGCTCTTTACCTGCAAGCTTCATGGCAGTCATAGCGAAGCGGTTGTACACGCTGAGGTATGTGAAGCCATTTGGATGCCAATACCGCCATCAAGCTTAGGTGCTATCGCGGGGGCTAACGTGCTGTGTAATTTGTCGGCATCCAACGAAACCATCGGCAAAGCGGACTACCGCCGAAGCTTGGTGGTAGGTCAATCAGGCAGGTGCATGGCGGCGTATGCATACACTAGCTCTGGCCCAACCGAAAGCACCAGCGACGTGGTTTTCGGAGGGCATGCATTAATCGCCGAATCGGGTCATCAGTTGGCCGAATCCAGCCGGGTCGGTGATACCAATCAAACGCGTCGGGATAGTTATTTTATTACCTCGGATGTGGATATCGAGAAGCTAGATACCGAGCGTCGCATGACGACAACATTTGCAGATACTCGCCGCATATTAGGTGACGTCGAATACAGACGTATACCGTTTGTCTCCAACAACGATAATACTCAATTGCTACGACGAATCGAAGCCATGCCATTTGTGCCCAAAGACAACGAGCACCTAAACAAGCGGTGCTCTGAAGTGTTTGGCATTCAAACAGCAGCGTTAGCAAAACGGCTCGAAATGCTCGGCAGTAATCCAACATTGAGTATCGGTATTTCAGGCGGTTTGGATTCAACGCTTTCTTTATTAGTCGCCTGTAAAACCTGCGACCTGTTAGGTTTACCTCGAACTGTTATCCGCGCCGTCACCATGCCAGGTTATGGCACGACCGATAAAACGCTAGATAATGCGCGCAAGCTAATGGGGTATTTAGGTGTTACAGCGCTGGAGATGGATATCAAAGAAGCCTGCTTGCTGGAATACAAAGAGCTAGCAGCAGCGATTGATTACAAGCCGTTTGGTCAGGTGGCGCTCGAGAAAGACATGTGTGTGGATGGCTTTACCAAAGCCATCATGGCAGTGCCGCAAGATGAACGTCATGATCTCACCTTTGAAAATGTCCAAGCACGCAGGCGTACCGAGCTCTTAATGAATATGGGATTCGTGTTGGGAACCGGTGACATGTCAGAGCTGTGGCTTGGGTGGTGTACTTATAATGCTGACCATCAAAGTATGTACAATGTAAATTGTTCGGTGCCAAAAACCTTGGTGCGCTTCTTGGTGGAGTATGTGGCTAAGACAGAATTCGAATCACCCATTAGTGACACGCTAATGTCTATCGCCCAAACTGAAATCACACCTGAACTATTGCCTCCAGACGAACACGGCAATATTGCTCAAAGCACAGAAGAAACAGTCGGTCCGTACGAACTACATGATTTCTTTTTGTTTAATTTGGTGCGGCATGGTTTTTCTCCAGCCAAAGTTTATTGGTTGGCGCAGCAAGCAAAGGGCTGGCAAAACAATTACGATAACAAAACTCTTAAGCATTGGTTGACCGTCAATATCAAGCGCGCATTCGCACAACAATATAAGCGTGACGATGTGCCGAATGGACCGAAGGTAGGCTCGGTTAGTCTTTCACCTAGAGGTGATTGGCGTATGCCAAGTGATGCATCGAGTGAAGCCTGGTTACGTGATTTGCAGCGCATGGATTAGGCGCAAGCCAATGTAGTACAGCTGCCAAGCTAAGAGTCAGTGGCGGCACCTTTATGAAACTTGCGGCGCACGTTGTTAAAGCGCATTTTAATTGAAGCTCCACCAAGCAAGCTTGAGTCGTCAATCTGTAAATCAGCCTGATGCCACTCTGCGATCCGGCTCACTATAGCTAAGCCAAGCCCATAGCCATTATTGTTGCCATGTTTGCCTTGCTGAGCGGTATTGCGAAAAAATGGTTTTAACACATTTTTTCTCGCATTGACTGGAATGCCAGGGCCGTCGTCATCAATAATCAAAGTAGTCACCGATCGTTCCTGTAGCAATCGAATCACGACGGTTGATTCACCATAGCGAATAGCATTTTGCAAAAGGTTGTTTAGCATAATACTGGTGTAACGATCGTTCGCGATAACTTCAACATCGATATGATCTGATTCAAAGGTAATCGTGTGGTCACTGACTTCACGTGCTGTTTGAACTGCATGTTCTACTATGGAGCTAAGATTCACTTCATTAAGGGGTAGGTCGCTTAGCTCTTTATCAAGCTTCGCAAATTCTAGCAACACCGAGACAAGTTGCTCCATCTCGGATACATCATTACTTAAGCGATGTAAATAATCGGTTTGTGCATCATCAAGTACGGTTTCTTGTAACGCGTCCACGCCAAATCTAAGGCGTGAGAGTGGTGTGCGTAAGTCGTGTGACACAGCAGAGCTCAAGAGTTTATTGTCGCCTACCAAGCCATCAATACGCTGAGCCATACGATTAAACTCAGTTTCGATACCGTAAAGCTGGCTGCGAGCATGGGTCGGGACACGTCTATCTAATTCACCTTCGCCAAAGGCTTTCGCCGTTGTCTCTAGAGTTCGCAGCCTGCGAATTAAAGGGTAGAGCCAGGCAAGCACCAGTAATATGACGCACGAGTAAAACAGCATCGTCAGCATTAACCGGATAGGTGTGCCGGTATTACCTTGATGTGGAATCGACAGGCTTAGTACACGCCCAGTTTTCGGCAGGTTGAAATACAGGTCAATGCCAGTGTCAGACTCAAGCGTTATGGATTGTCCCAGCTCAAGCTCGCTTTGTAGTGTGGGTGGTAGGGCCAACTCTTGATACTGCATGATGCGAACGTTGTCGTCTAATGGCTCGTTAGCCTCAGGCGTATCAATAGCCTGCGCAAGCTTAGCGCCGACTGATTGAGCAAGCTGCAGGCCAGTGTCTTCGCTTGGATAAAGTTGTGTGAAAAGTCTGTCTATGCCCCAACCTGCGGCAATGATACCAATCAAAAGCAGTAGCAGGAGCGAAACACTTAAGTTACGCATACCGCTACCTTAAAATGCATCTGCAGCGAGCATATAGCCAGTACCCCTGAGGGTTTTTATGCGCTGAGGCGTATTAGCATCATCTCGCAATTTGCGTCGCAAACGTGAAATGCATACATCAACAGAACGATCAAAGCCATCGTACTCAATACCGCGGATTTCACTCACTAATGCATCTCGGCTTAGGGCTTGGCCTACATTATTCGCTAGCAGTAGAAGCACATCAAATTCGTGTGTTGATACAGATACAATCTGATCGTCAAGTTTGACTGTGCGTGATTCAGTATCGATTGATAGCGAGCCTACCGTAACTTGGGTACTGCTTGCCGATGGTTTTCCTCTGCGTAGCAGGGCGCGTACCCGAGCAAGTAAAATGCGCGGCGTTACGGGCTTACCAAGGTAATCATCAGCACCAGAATTCAAGCCGAGTATTTCATCGGTGTCATCATCACGAGCGGTCAGCATTAGTATAGGGTTGTTATAAAACAAGCGAGCACGTCGGCACACTTCTAAACCATCCAAAATAGGTAGGTTTAGATCAAGTATGACTAAATCAGGTGTATCGCTTTCAATCAACAAAAGGGCTTCGTCCCCTCGTGTGGCAACGCTGACCATAAAGCCGTGAGATACCAGATAATCTGCTATCCATCGCGCGAGAGACTCGTCGTCCTCAACGACGAGAATATGCTGATCTTCTTGTGCGTTGTCAGTCATTGATTCTTCTTTATCAGCAACACGTGATTAAAACAGTCGCCAGCCACTAGATGAGCGGCGGCTGGTGCGATATACCCAGGCAGTTTTTACCACTGCGTGTGCGATGGGTGTTTCACTACTGGCTTCGCGGAGCTCGTACTGTATTTTAGTTGCAGACCTATATGTAACAGCAAGGCGGTTTAGCTTATTGTCTTGCCAACACTTTACAGGCTCTAGTGTTTCAGAGCTGTGTAAACAATACTGACCTGCTGGTAGAGATGTCCAAGTAAAGTTTAGTGTTTTATGGCAAACCTGCCGTTTGTGTAGAGCAACGCAGGTGATAGGGCTAACACTTAACCGAATAGCAGGCTCATCGTTTGCCACTGTAGGTGTGGCGTAAGCGACGGCCAAGGCGCATAAAAGTAGATGCTTGAGTTGCATAGGGTTATAGGTATTCATGATCAGAATACGTAGGTGATGCCGCTGCTAAATGAGAAGTTGCTATCTTCGTCTACTAGCGGACTGTCAGTTATTTCCTCTGGGTGAGCTTTGTAGGCAAAACGCGATGCAAATACTAACTTGCGTGTGAGTGGGTAGCGCACGTCTAGCTCAAATTCAAGCGCCACTGATCCTTTAGCGACATACTCAGGAAATCGCACTGTCGCCTCGTCAGCAGTGATTCCAACTAGGTAGTTATTAATTCGTCTTGACGTGTACTTAGCGCCTATAAGCCCGGTCCAACTCCAATTTCCGAGCTGCCATTTTTGGCCAAAGCGTAAGCTGGCCTGCATGCCGTTGTTCTCGTAGTAATCGCTTGCAAGGCGAAATTGCGCAATCCGATTGTTATCGAAATAGCGCGTGGCTCGGACGCCAGCTGCGATAATTAACGTGTCTCTATCGAGTATTTCAGCGTTTTTTTCGGCTTCAGTTACTGCGGGAGGGTCTTCATCTGAATCGGATGTAACTCGACCTGCAATGTTTGCGGCTAAAAAATCAACCGACCACTGCTGGTTTTGCCACAACGAAAAGCCTAAGTTCAATCCATCAATATTCGCGCGACCGGCTTCGATAAAGGCCCGCTTGTATCGATAGCCACCACTAATAGCCAGACTCAGTCCAGAAAATGCGGATTTATTTGTATCGCGGCGATCGTGAACAAAAGCGCTTTGACCTGAGATTGCACTTATGCCTATTTCAAAAAAACCGCCGTTTTCAGAAATAGGATTTGGCTCGCCTTTATTCACGGCCGAGACGATATCCTCTGCCAGTACCACTTGACTAGCTATGGCGAGTAGCGCTGTGGCTAGTAGCTTAATGAGTAAGTTATATTGTCTGTCCATGTCGATCAAATAATAGTGTAGTTTCCCCCATTTAGGCATACGCGAGCCGGATCTTCTGTAACGGTACGTAACTGGCGTGGCTACGCCAGTTACGTAGTACGGTTAGTGTGACGCAAATCATGTAGATAAGCGATGCGAAATGCTACAAAACGCCGGGATGATTTTTAGAGGGATATGAGCTGCGCGATTAGCATTTACGCTTGTTTACCTTCAAATAGCGCTGTAAATAGCGCTGAATGCAAACTTTAATCGCTTTGCTATTGATAAAGCTCATTTCGGCTACACTAGTGCCATTACAGCGGTTGTTTGTAGTTAAACGAACTAGTTAAAAGAGGTTATTGTTATGGGTATGGTAGGGACGTTAGGCAAGTTGGCGATGGGCTACGCAGTAGCAAAAGGCGTAGGCAAAATGATGGGTCGAGGTGGCGCTGGCAATGGCGGCGGTGGCCTTGGTGGATTACTGGGTGGCCTTATGGGCGGTGGTGCCGGCGGCGCCGGTGGTGGTATAGGTGATCTTGGCGCGCTGTTAGGCGGCAACCAACAAGCTCCTCAAGGTAATGGTGGCGTAGGTGGTCCAGTTGGCGGCAGTGCAGGTGGCCTTGGTGGCTTGCTTGAGAGTATTGGTGGTGGCGGCGCAGCTGGTTCTGGCGGTTTAGCCGATTTATTTAATACCGGAATGCAAGGCAATGCAGCTCCAGCCAATGCAACCCAAGAAGCCAGTGCCAAGGTTATGATTATGGCGATGATAAACGCGGCTAAATCTGATGGAACTATCGATCAAAATGAACAACAAAAGATTGTCGGGCAATTGGGTGATGATCTCACTGATGACGAGCGGCAGTTCATTATTACGCAGATGCAGTCGCCGCTGGATATGGACGGTTTCGTCGCACAAATACCACAAGGTTCTGAACAGCAGGTGTACCTAATGTCGTTGCTAGGCATCGATTTAGATACACAGCAGGAAGCACAATATCTTGACCAACTACGCCAAAAAATGGGAATGTCTGAGCAGCAGTCCAATGCTATTCATGATCAATTGGGTGTGCAAAAACTCTACGCGTAGCACTTCTGACATCGGTAGTTGCGATCTCGACACAGGCGGTATCGGTATTCAAAGAAGCGGCGCATCAATAGGTGCGCCGTTTTTCGTTCTAACCTTGTTGTTGTTGATTCCAACAGCAGCTCATGCAGGCGATAAGTTCCCGACGCTAGCATCAAATTTCGATCAATACATCAGTGATACCTATCAGCACATCAAGCCTAAAAGCTTACCGCGAACGGATGATGAGATCAGGCTTAACCTGCCATTTCAACTAACGGCTAATCCCAATGTATCGTATCGTGGTCGATTCTTATTATTCCACGGCCTTAATGATTCACCTTATGTTTGGCATGACGTAGCGGCAGAAATGGCTGAGCGTGGTTTTGATGTGCGCGCAATTTTATTTGAAGGGCATGGCTCAACGCCAGTTGATATGCTCGATGTTTCATATAAAAGCTGGTTGGCAACAGCCAGGCAACACAAAGATGATTGGTATAAGCAAGGTACGCCACTTTACCTAGGCGGTTTTTCACTTGGTGGGGTCATTGCTACATTGCTAGCGCTTGATGAGCCGGATGAGATCGCCGGATTACTGTTAGTTAGCCCTGCTTACCATAGCAAGCTTGATAAATACTTAAGGTGGTCCGGGATCTACTCCAAATTTAAGCCGTGGGTGTTTGGCGGCATGATTATCGAAGACAACCCAATCAAGTACAACTCAATACCCATAAACTCTGCTGCCCAATATTACAAAACATCGAGAGTGCTAAAAAAACGATGGCGGGATCGAACGCTTGATATGCCTGTATTGCTGGTAGCGTCGGCCAATGACTCCGTAGTTGATGTGAAGTATACGCAACGCTTATTTATGCGCCGCTTTACTCATCAAGCCAAAAAAATGTTGCTTTACTACAACGCTAATAGTGAAGTCGACACTGCATCATTTCTCGATCCATCCAATCTAAGCTCCGGTGCCGTAGAGGCGCGTAATGCTAATTTTCCTTCATTACGAATCATTAACCAGTCACATTTAAGTCTGATCAATCGTCCCGAGAATGATCTATTTGGCGAAACAGGACGTATATTAGTGTGCAACGGCAACGAGTACCCGATTTTCATGGGCTGTATGAAGGCTTCGAGCCATTGGTATGGGGCTCAGCACACAGTATTGCCACTACAGTCTCAAGCCGAAGATGCTATGGCCCGAACCACTTACAATCCGGACTTTCCAGTGTTGATGGATCGGTTTGATGAAGTGTTTGCCCAATGAAGTTGGCGAGTGCTGAATAGGCGAATTGTTTTGTATTAGAATAATCGCCATTGTTTTTTGTTATGTGTTTGTTGGTACGTATTTTTTAGATCGTTTATTTTTTGGAGAAATTTCAATGAAAAACTTATCTCGTCGTCGCTTTATGGCCTTGGGCGGAGCAGGCTTAGCTGCGGTGCCTTTATCATCTATTTTAACTTCTGCGGTCGCAGATGAGCTACCCATGGTCGATCCAGAATCACCTCAAGCAGCAGCCTTACAGTACGTAGTGGCGTCAAGCAAAGAAGGCCAAAATTGCGCTAACTGTATTCTTTATCAAGGTGAGGCTGAAGCAGCTGGTGGTGCTTGTGGAATTTTCCCTGGGAGTCAAGTGGGTAAAGAAGCTTGGTGTGCTGCTTGGGCCGCCAAAGGTTAAAAATAACGCCAATTGGCGTGCTTTTAGCCAGTATGTATTACCTCAAAGCCCGTATTTACGGGCTTTGTTGCATTTGGAGTGAATTTTGCAACATCTGTAGTCCTGTTACACGGTTTGTAAAAGCTGTGGTTGTTACGGAATCCGCTGATGCCATCTTTGCCAATACGTCTGCCAACACCTTTTCCAATACTGGTACTTTGCAGCCTTCTCGTCGCCGCATGCGATAAAGGTCCAAAGGCTGTTCCCAAAAACAACCCGCTTGCCACCATTGACTCTGGGGTGGTTTCAGCGCAGGACAATGTCGTATTTCTAGACGATGCGCCACAAGGTGGCAATGCACTGCATCTTAACTCAACTTTCACTGGCGCATCGGCCAATGGTAGAGAGGCTGATTTATTGTTGCAATATAAAGTCAACCCGCAAGTTCGCCCCGCAGTGAATGCCGCCACTGAAGTCGTTGTATCGCTAAACGAAAACGGGCTTGCTACAGAGCTCTATCGAGAAAAAGTCGATACAGAAGCGATGGAAGGTGACCTAAATATCACAATTGAACCCAGTACCGCTGGCACAGGTTTGCTTGTTGGTCTTGACCATCTTAGTGCAAACATTGTTACGGACGTACCTGTATATTCGACCCTAAGTTTACCTAGTGCGTTTGAGCTAAAAGACTCTGAGTTTGGCAACATCGCGGGCGTGCATGTTGAGCTGGTGCCTAGTAGTTACACCAGCGAAATTGTGGGAGATAGGCGTGAGCATCGCTTTGCCGTTCGCGTATTGGCAAAGTATGATGATCAAGCGCTACAGGAGAATTCAAGCTGTGAAACACTTAGCTTAGAGGATGTCGAGTCAGGCACCTTGCAGCCGGTAATTGGTTTGGATAAAAAAGCCGATGCTAACTTTATTGCATTGGAATTTGGCGAGGCGGACATTGAATCGCCAGTCACCGTATCGTTTAGCAAGGAGAGCCTAGGCGTATACTTAGTAATGGATGTATCATCCAGTGTGGTTGAGAGTGGAGTGGCTCACAACATGCTGGATGCTGTTTCTCGTTCTGTAATTTCACTTGCTCAGTTTTCGGATTTTAACTACCGTATTTTCGGTACCAACGTGTATGAGCTGGGTAGCTTGCGTGATATCAACTTTGACGATCCGGCAGGTTCCGGCACCGCCTTGTATTACAGTCTTGATACGGCTTTGGACGATATCGAAAACTTTGCACCAGCAGAACAGAACAAGTTGATTATTGCTATTAGCGATGGGCACGATTTGGCTAGCCGCAACTTTTACCCTGCGTTTCAATCGCATGATCAGGTTCGTGAGTATATTGCGCAACGTATTGTTAATGTTCAAGAAGGTCAAAACCAGTTTTATAACAGCCAGTTACAGGCCTATTTTCTGGAACTCCCACGGGTCGGTGACAGTGGTGGTTCGGACGATAATATGGAAATGCTTGCGCAGTTATCAGGTGGTACGCATTTTGATGCAAGCGATAGCCAAGGATTGAAAAATTCTTTGCAAACCATTACCGATCATGTGGGTGGCAGCTACGACTTAGTGTACAGTTCTCAGCAAACTCCTGATGACACACAATTAGAACTGAGGGTTCACGCTGGAGGCTGTGCCTTTACCATCCCATTGCCGACTGAATATAAGCAATAACAATTGCTTTACCGTGACTGATTTACAGGGTAATCGTGAACTAAACGTTCATTTTAACGTCATCAACTCATTATTATTAATTAAGTAACACGCAAGAGATTGACATCAACACCAGCCCCTCCAAACGCCGCGTTTCCTATGACGACCTAGTTGCGTGCCCCGCGTGTGATTGGTTGCATTATCGGCCGAGCTTGCCTGCCGGTACGCAAGCACGTTGTGAGCGCTGCGAGCACGTCGTCTTTACCAACAAAGCACACAGTATTGATCGAGCATTAGCGGCATCACTTGCCGGTATTGTGTTGTTGATCGTAAGTCTATGGCTGCCGTTTTTAGCACTGTCTCGTTCTGGTTTTGAATCTCAAATTTCGGTTCTCGATGCGGTATCGGCTTTATGGCTCAGTGATATGCGATGGCTAGCTATTTTTTCATTAGGTTTCATAGTGCTGTTACCTTTAGTCCGATTGAGCTTCATCGCTTGGGTATTGTGGCAATTGCGATTGGATAAGCCTGCGCGGCCGGCGATGCGCTGGGCGTTTAGATGGGCTGAATTCTTAGAACCTTGGGCGATGGCTGAAATTTTTATGGTCGGGGTGGTTGTGTCGCTTGTGAAGATCAGCTCGATTGCAGCCTTAACGGTTGGCTTGGCTTTCTGGAGCTTATTGGCGTTGATTGCCGTGACGACCTTAGTGAGCGTTGTACTGTGTCGAGATACAGTATGGCAGCGTTTGACGAACAGCTCTCCAACGGCTGTTCAGCCTATGGCGGGTCAGTGATATGGCAAATACTGACGGCACTCATGTCAATCACGACGGCAATCTGGGTGTTTCAGCCTTGCAGGCTGGCCTAGCACCTTGTCTTGCTTGTGGCACGTTACACAAGTGGCCCACAGACGCCTCCTGCCGACGTTGTGGTGGAGTAGTACGATCTCGAAAGCGTTTCAGCTTACAACGCACTTGGGCTTTTTTGTTTGTTGGTATTCTCGCCTATATTCCGGCCAATATTTTACCGATTATGGACACGCGCTCCTTTTTGGGTAACACCAGCGATACGATTCTCACTGGCGTAGCAGCCCTGTTAGCCGATGGTAGTTATTTTGTTGCAATTATCGTTTTTGTGGCCAGTGTATGTATTCCGGTAATAAAATTCGTCGTTATTGGGGGTTTGGCACTGAGCCTGCAGTTTCATTGGGCTATGTCAGAATCTACTCGCCAGCGCTTACATGTTATTACCGAGTTCATTGGCCGTTGGTCGATGATTGACGTTTTCGTCGTGGCTGTACTTGCAGCTCTTATACAGCTAGGCGCTGTAATAAAGGTTGTGCCAGGACCAGGCATCAATTGGTTTGCCGTGTCAGTGGTATTCACTATGCTCTCGGCCACCTCGCTGGATGCTCGTTTAATTTGGGATGGGCGCTCCGATGGCGCGTAGAACTCCCGCTAGGCCAGTTGTGGAAAAGCTACGCGGCTTGCCTAACCGCATATCGCTGGTGTGGCTATTGCCTATACTGGCCGTTTTGTTTGCCGCCTATATGTTGTGGCAGAGCTACGAAGAGCGTGGCCCTCTAGTTGAGATAATCTTTGATGGCGCGGATGGTGTTGAAGCGGGTAGTACTCGCATTCGCCACAAAGACGTGGATGTGGGTACTGTTGAGGAAGTTCGCTTTGGTGAGGATCTAGAGACTGTCGTCGTAGTCGCGCGTCTTGATCCTGATGTTGCACCGTATATTGATTCCGATACACGTTTTTGGATTGTTAACGCGCGTATAAACACCACAGAAATATCTGGTCTAAGTACGTTGTTATCAGGTGCTTACATAGAGGTTGATTTGGATAGCACTCCAGGTGAAAGAAAACGAACATTTGAAGGCTTGCAAGAAGCCCCGTTAACCCAACGTGGCACTCCCGGTATGCGCGTCACTTTAAACGCCGAGGAAGCTGGTTATATCTATGTAGGATCTCCAGTATTTCTTCGGCAAATTGAAGTTGGTCAAGTAGAACGGCGCAGGCTGCAAGATGATGGTCAGCAAGTGTTATTTGATATTTTTGTTGAAGCGCCGTATCACAAACATATTTTTCAAAGTACTCGCTTTTTTGGTGTGTCGGGAGTTGAAGCTAATCTAACTTCTGATGGTGCATCGGTTCGTGTTGAATCGATTGCAGCGCTATTTACTGGTGGTATCGCCTTCGTTAATAACGAGCAACTGGAAGCCGAAGAACCCATCATGCGTGATGGCACTAATTTTAAACTCTATGACAACCGCCTAGCAGCGCTTGATAGCTTTTTTGATGATGATGACGATGATCGCTTTCGCTATATGGTTGAATTTTCTGGAACGATAAAGGGATTGCGGGCAGGTGCGCCGATCGAATACAACGGATTGCGGGTAGGGCGAGTGATGAGTGTGTCACTTGGTGAAGCCGCCGAAGGCGAGTCGCTTGGTGACCCAACTAAGGCCCGAGCGGTATTGCAATTTCAACCTCGACGCCTAGGCGTAAAAAATATCAGCATAGAAGCATTTAATCAAACATTGCAGAGCTACATTAATAGGGGTATTCGTGTGCAGTTGTCATCGGGTAATATTCTTACAGGCTCATTGATTGTTAAGTTAGTAGAAATGCCTGATGAACCAGCATATGAAGTTGATTTCAGCCAACAACCGTATCCGGTATTGCCCACCACACAATCTGATATTTCAGCAGTCACTGCAGACGTAGAAACGCTGATAAAGAACTTGTCTGAACTACCACTTAGTAGCCTAGTAACAGCCGCCACCGAGCTGATTTCAGACACACGTACTTTAGTTGCAAGCTCTGATACAAAAGCAATGCCCGGGCAGATAAATGAAACGCTAGCTTCGTTTTCGACGGCTGCCAAACAACTAGAGCGTGCCTCGGGTGATCTACCTGTAATGATGAAAGCACTAACATCAGCTTCGCGAAATGCAGACGATGTATTAGCAGGCTTGTCTCCCGATTCGGAATTGTACGTTGAGTTGGCCGCGGCAGTTCGAGAGCTCCGAGTGGCAGCAAAGTCTATTGCAGCATTTGCTGAGCTGCTTGAAGAAAACCCCAACGCAGTGCTGACTGGGCGATAGCTATGAGAAACCGAACTCTATTATCAACACTGTCGCTACTAGCTCTATTGCTTGGGTCTGCATGTGGTAGTGGCCCACCAGCAAAAATGTATTTGTTAGAGCCTGTGCTGGCGCCCGAAATAGCTCAACCGGTGGCCAACATTACTGATATTGGCTTGTCGGTAGTTAGCCTACCGAGTTATGCCAGTGATCAACGCATTGCTAGTCGTAACCAACAACGTTTAATTGTGCAGGCCGAAGGACACCATTGGGCAGAAGATCCTGAAGAGGCTATCACCCGTGTGCTTGCGGATCGCTTGCGTTATATCACCAAAGCCAATGTGGTCAAAGAGCCTTGGCCTCGCGGATACGAACCGCAAGCGCGGGTAGAAGTTAGCTTTGACAAATTATTACGCGAGGGTAGTGGTGGTGTTGAGATGGCAGGTCAAATTAAGATCATTGCAGGTGATGGTAGAAGCGTAAAAGCCATTCGCACTTTTCAGGTTATTCATTATGCTGAAACCAACGATTACAATGCCTACTTTTCTGCGGTAGCAGCTGGTATAAACGATATCGTCCGAATCGCTACTGCAGCTATGCGTAGCAGTATCAAATAAGTTCCTTCTGATTAAGCCCTATCGCTGTTCTCTTGCGGTATGGTGATACCCCCTTTGCAAAATGATTTCCCTGGAATAACCGTAGGCGTTCTATGCTCGCATGAATTCAATTCGACCTTTAATTCCGTTACTGATGGCAGCTGGCATATTGTTGGCGGGCAATGGCATGCAAGGCACGTTGGTCGCGTTACGCGGAGCAGCTGAAGGATTTTCAACAACGCTCATAGGATTTATGGGGGCGGCGTATTTTGCAGGCTTTCTATTAGGGTGCATTGTTGTGCCGCGTTTGATTCGCTCTGTAGGGCACGTGCGTACTTTTGCATCTCTTGCAGCAATCGCAGCTAGTGCAAGCCTCACATTAGTTCTTCTTGTTGATCCACTGGTTTGGATTCCTTTACGTTTGTTGGCAGGCTTTTGCTTTTCGGGGCTGTTTACCACAATTGAAAGTTGGATAAATGCGGGTGTCAACAATAAGGATCGAGGACGAGTGTTATCGTTCTACCGAATAATTGACTTGTCTATGGTCACGGGTGGGCAATTTTTAATACCGGCTTTAGGTGTCGCGGGATTTGCTGTATTTGCTGTGTTGTCTATGATGATCACTTTATCAATGGTGCCGGTCTCCTTGGCGGATCGCTCTCAGCCTAAACCGCCTTCTGAATTCAAATTTAACCCGATGTATCTCTGGCGTTTATCACCAATAGCGTGTATCGGTTGTTTGGCGATCGGGCTGACAAACTCAGCCTTTCGTTTGGTTGGGCCGCTTTATGCTCAGTTTATTGGTTTGTCAGTTAACGATGTGGCGACATTTCTTAGCGCAGGCATCATTGGTGGTGCGGTGCTGCAATACCCCTTGGGGTCGTTGTCTGATAAAAAAGACAGGCGAGTTGTGTTAATTACTGCGACGGCCGGAGCGGCGTTAGCTGGTTTTTATTTGTCGTTTGTTGCTGGCACATCGCCACTACTAAACTATATTGGTATATTTTTGTTTGGTGCATTTGCGCTGCCGTTGTATTCCTTATCTGCAGCGCATGCAAACGATCATGCCAAGGAAGGTGACTATGTTGTAGTCGCTGCGGGGCTGACATTCTTTTTCTCCCTCGGAGCTATGATTGGCCCAGTTATATCTAGTGTGTTAATTGACCATTTCGGCCCAAGGGCGTTATTTAGCTATACATCTGTTGTGCATATCATGCTAATAGTATTAACCCTGTGGCGGATGCGCGCTCGTGGGGCGGTGCCTCTATCTGAGCGTAACCGCTTTGTTTCATTGCTTCGTACATCACCTGCGATGTTTAGGCTGGCGCGTAAGCGCAAACAAGATTAGCAAGTGCAGGTGGCGCGTAGTTCGCCCAATTCACCAAAATCAGCATGTAGCTGATCGCCAGCATTAACGATAACTGGGTCAGTGCAGGTGCCACAAAATACAAATTGCCCAGCCACAATCTGTTTGCCGGTAAAACCTTCAAAGTTAAGTAACCAGTGCAGCATTCCAATTGGGCTACCGGCATCGCTATCGCCACTGTGCCCCTCAGCCACTTGTTTGCCATTGATGTTTAGCACCGCGCGGTGCGTTTGCCAGTTACGCTTTTTCCAATTGTGATCTGGCTTGCCTAGGATAACGTTATGGTTTCCACCGCCATCTGCAATAGCGCATAGTCCTGCCTTTTCAGGTATGTTTTGTATTCTAGAACCAATTAATTCGAATCCAGGTGCGATCCAGTCGATTGCGTCCGTCACCTCATCCAGAGTGATGCCGTCTTGTTTACCAATTAGCGTGCTTTTTAACCCGATGACAAACTCTGTTTCAATTTTTACAGGGTTGGCAGCCTTGAGAGGCGCTTGTGCAAGCTGTTCTCCATTGCGACATGAGAAAACACCACGAGTGAACACAGGGCCAAAAAATGGTTGGCTAAGCCCTAGGATTGCTTGAGTTTTGGCGTTGGTAGCACCGATTTTGATGCCGCTTATAGTGTCGTCGTTTGTATCAATAATCGCCTGCTGAATTACATAGGCTTGCTTTTCGGTGCTGGGTAGTGGTTCGCACTCGATTAACTGACCTGCAAGACGCGCTGTTAGCAATGCTTTGGCTGTGGAGTTTGTCATAAGGGTGTTTTCTCGCAAGAGAGCGTTTTTGGATGATATCAAGTTGGGTTGCAATGTAACAGTTAAACCGAAAATTGGCTAAAGCAAGAGTGTTTAACTGTTGCCCCTGTATGTAACACGTAAGTAAGTTGGGATTGTTTAGCGATTGTGCGTAAGCCCGATAGAAGCTTCATTGACCGGAGCAAAATAATGCAAACAGCTGTATCCAAACGGAGGCGATCTAAGCCCAGAGTCGTAATGTCAACGCAAGAAATACGACGCACCTTAGGTGCAATGCTGCTAAAGGAGAAATTGGTTACAACTATTGACCTTCATGCTGTTCTACAGAAGATGATCAGTGATAACTACACCAAGCCTTTGTTTTTTTGGCTGTGTGAATTGCAAATCGTGGACGAGAATCGAATATTGAATTGTATTCGCCGTTGTCAGCCGGACGTGCCCATTGGCGCGCTACTACTTGAATTTCAATATGTTGAACCGGAAAATCTTGAACGTGCAGTAGTGATGCAGGAGGAAGAAAACTTCAAGAGAAAACTGGGTCAAATTCTACTTGAGAGCAACTGGGTGAAGCCCAATAATCTTGCTAAGTCTCTCGCGGCTCAATTGGGCTTTGAATTCATCAATCCGACGGTTGAACAAATCAACCCAGAGTTAATGGCTAAGGCTGGCATCGATATATGCCGACGTTGCGGTTTTATTCCGGTAGTGCAGCGTGAAGGCAATATTGTGGTGGCCTTTACTGATCCAATGGATCAAGAAGCCAGAACGACGGCAGCTAGGGCGCTAAACAGTGTGATTACTCCGGTTATGTGTGCGGCATCTTATATAGAAAAGCAGCTTGATCTGCAGGGCCGCGCTGTAGAACCAACTGCTGTTGAGTCAGGCCAGGAGAAATCAACTGATCTTTTCGATGTAATAGAAGCGGCTATTCAGGATTGTGCAAGCGATATACACATCGAGCCGGTTAATTCGAGTAGCAGAATCAGATTGCGCATCGATGGTTTGCTGCGAACCGAAAGAGATATTACGCATGAACAGCGTCAAGCGATGATTGCAAGGCTTAAAAATTTGGCGGAGCTGGATAACGCAGAGCACGGTCGACATCAATCAGGGCAGTTCGCTCATACATCCATAAATAGTCATCACCCAGTAAGGATAAAATGTTCATTCTTTGTTACCGAGGAAGGTGTGAGTGCAGTGATGCGAGTTAATACGCGTCGTGATGATTTGATGGGGCTTTCAATGTTAGGGATGCACGAAAGTGTATTAGACCAATTTAAGGAGCAAGCCCTAGAAGACCCTAACGGATCAATCATATTGTCTGGACCAAGCGGCTCGGGCAAAACGACGACATTATATAGTTGCATCGACCATCTAAATAAAGAGCAAAGCAGTATCGTTTGCGTCGAGGATCACATCGAATATGCAATTGATGGAGTTAAGCAGTGCTTTGTAAACCGGCGACCGGGTGGGTCGTACGCAGAGTCAATCGGCCATATGCTCAAGCAAGATCCTGACGTGTTGGTCGTTGGTGAAATTCATGGGCAGGGAGTTGCCAAGACGGCTACTAAAGTGATGCTCGGTGGGCATAAAGTATTAACCACTTTTTGCTCAGATGATGGCATCGGCGTTTTGTTAAGAATGAAGAATATTGACAGTGAGTTGTTTGCCGTATCCCCCGCTGTGAAGGCGATGATTTCCCAGCGCTTAGTGCGTCGGGTTTGTCACAATTGTGCTCGAGCCTATGAGCCGACCGCAGCCGAGCAAGAGCGTTATGGTTTAGCGCTTGAGGATCTAGCAATTGCGACCTTCACAAAAGGCAAGGGATGCAGCAGTTGTGGTGGTAGTGGGTACAATGGCCGTATAGGTGTGTATGAAGTGCTCATAATCGACGAAGCGCTGCGTGAAGCAGTACTGATGGGTAAAACATCTGCACAAATACGCCAACTAGGGGTAGAGCAGAGTGGGTTAATCACCTTAGTAGAAGATGGTATTTTAAAGGCCGCATCTGGCTCCACATCGCTCCATGAGCTCAACAGAGTACTCCCGCGCTCGTCCGAACCCCGCAGCTTGAGCCTGCTGAGGACGCTCGGTTATTAACCACTATATTATCTGCGTCTTGATAACGGTTGAACTCAGGCAGCTGTGGGCCTACTCTATGGGTAAGATATAAAAACTATTCGAGGAGTGCGTCATTCTATTTGCTGGCCTGGGGAGTGAAGTCCGCAATACGACGGTCGTGGCAGCAGTGCTATCAGCTTTGTTGTTGGCCCTGTTTATCTGGTGGTTTCGGCCTGATTTGCCTGCCTTGGCGGGCTATGCCTTGGTGGCGTTTATCGCCGTATTTACGGTGCCGTTGCTTTATCGTCAAACCGGCTTTACGCTGGCTGACGAGCTTGGGTGGTTAGAAGAGCGCGAGGCGCAAGAGCACGAACAACTGACGGCGCGCTTGCACGAGCTACGTGACGAACTTCATAAGCTTGAAATTGATGAAGGCGTTAGCCAAGCCACACGCTTAACTGCGATGTTGGAAGATTATCATTCTGTGGTTGAGACTCGATTTATAGGTAAAAAGAATAGCCCAATCGCCTATTTAGCTACCGCTCGCAGAGTTCAGAAGCACGCTATACAAAATTTAAACGATGTCGTGGCCGTGGGGCATAGCCTGTCGTCCATATCTCGAAATGAAGGCAAGAATGATCGCAACGATTCGAGGCGTGAGAAATTTGAACGCTTAAATCGTGAGCAATCAGATCGATTAGAAGGCTTGCTTACCGAAAATCGTAATTTGTTTGATGCGTTAACCGATACCGCGGTAGAAGTCGCTAATATCAGCTCATTCAGCGAGTTCGAGCGTCTGGATACGTTGGCGCGATTGGTCAGTATGTCTGAAATTGCTAGTCAATCTGGTAAGTAGCGTCGGGGCCATGACGCTGGCACAATAGCGTTAAGCTTGCGATAAATATCATTATGAAAACAAGGAAGCAAACAATGGCTGCAAAAGCCAACATCTCATCTATCGGCATTGTGGCACTTACCACCTTACTGTTGTTTGGCTGTAAGCCAAACATCGATTCTCAAGAAAAGGCTGAAGAGGCGATCGCTGAGGCAGTTGCTAAAAAGATCAAGCCCACTTTTCGTGAAAATCAATCGCGTGCAAATATTCGCCTAAGCAAAACCAATTTGCTGTCTTTATTACCTAGCCTCGATGAATACCCGATTGGTATTGGTCGGAGAGATAGCAACAACGTCGAAGCCGTCGAAATATTTACCTCGTCTGAGAAAGCTGGTAAAGGTCGAGATGGTTTTTATAATGAGTTAGCTGAAGCCTTCAATGGACAACGAGTTAGGTTGTCCAACGGTAAAACAGCCGCTGTTTCGATACGCAAAATAGCATCGGGTTTGGGTGCCCAGTTTATGTTAGCCGGCCAATACACCCCTGATGCATTTTCCCCAAGTAACTTTTTATGGGGAGATATGCTTAACGCTGCTGGTATCGATCTACAAACAGTGGCCGATGTCACCGCGCCCAATACTGCGGGCATTATTGTTAAAAAATCCAAAGCGGATCTAATCACCACCAATGGCAATTTGGATGTACCTAAGTTACTGACCAATGTGTCAAATGGATCGTTTTCGATGGGGTATACCAATCCCTATCAATCCAGTACAGGGCTTAACTTTTTACTCACGGTTCTCAATGCATTTTCTGATGGCGATGAGTCACAGTTACTTTCTCCAGATGTCGCTAGTGCGTTTGAGGCTTTTCAAGTAGGTGTGCCATTTGTTGCGCAAACCACATTGCAGATGCGCGATGCAGCGCAAGGTAGTGGCGTGCTGGATGCGCTTGTTATGGAGCACCAGTCTTGGGTCAATGTTACAGGGATGAAGGGCTATGAGTTTATTCCGTTCGGGGTACGTCATGACAGCCCTTTGTATGCAACGCCTGAAGCCAACGAAGCTGAGCGTGAAGTGTTGCAACTATTCGCTAACTTTATCCAGCAGCAGCAGGCGGTAGTTGATCGTTTCGGATTTGCTCAAACTGCAAACTATAAGTCTGCCTACAGTATTGAGGATTCCTCGCTAATTGCGCAGGCACAAACTATCTGGAAGCAAAAAAAATCGGGCGGTAGGCCAATCGCTGCCGTGTTTGTTGCTGATGTATCGGGTTCGATGGAAGGCTCTCGAATGAAAAACTTAAAGCGGGCATTAATAGAATCGTCGGACCTAATTAGCGCTAACAATGCGATTGGCTTGGTTACTTATAATGAATACGTTAACGTTGATTTAAATGTACGTCAGTTTGACGTGCAGCAAAAATCCCTATTTAATGGTGCGGTTGAGCGTTTGGTTACTGGCGGTCGTACTGCAACAAACGATGGAGTGATGGTAGCTGCTAACCTGTTAGCCGAATTCCGTAAGCAAAACCCTGATCACAAATTATTGATATTCGTTTTATCCGACGGTGAACGCAATCGTGGTATGGATCTAAAGTCGGTTCAGGACTCACTTGAATGGTCTGGTATACCCATTCATTCGATCGCTTACGAAGTGACTTCAGATGAAATGCGACAACTCTCTAGCCTAGCCGAAGGTGCATACGTAGAATCCAGTGCTAGTTCGGCAGCATATAGAATCGGTAACTTGCTGAATTCGGAAATGTGAGGCCAGCAAAATGAAATGGCTAAAAGTGTTTGCGCTGTTCTTTGGTTTGCATGCTGTCGCGTGGGCAGCGGCGCATGTTTATCATGGTAATAATCCAAAAACAGTATTGGTTGTAGCCGATACTTCTTTTATCATGAAGCCGAAATTTGCTGCCATGCAAAATTGGATAGAAGATTTTGAAAGCAGTGGCCGTTACCAAGAAATTCTGATCGGCACCGACAAAGCGATGATTGGCCCATTGGCTGACATACAATCCCGTAATTCGATTTTTAGAGCAGCATTTGGCAAAAGCTCTGCTGAGAGTTTGTTGCCCTACAGCAGTACTGTCGCAGATAAAAAAATATGGTTATCGGATGGTAGTGTTAGTCCTGATGGCTGGAGAGTGGTCAGATTTGACTAATCGTATAAAGATTGTTGGTACGACGTTATTGTCTGATTCCTGGGCTCGGCTAGACAAAATATCATTTGATTACCTTCGCAGTAATGGTCAGTGGCAACGGCAAGATCGAGAGGTATATAACCGCGGAGACGGCGCCGCGATTTTGCTTTACAACCTTGAGCAGCGCACAGTCGTGCTTATCAAGCAATTCAGATTACCCGTCTACCTAGATGATGACGATGGCTTCTTGATTGAAGTGCCGGCAGGCGTACTTGAACACGATAATCCGGCACAAACGATTCGTTCAGAAACGCAACAAGAGACTGGTTATCAAGTGTCTGAGATATGTAAGCTATTTAGCGCTTACGTCAGCCCTGGTTCGATCACCGAACGAATTCATTACTACCACGCCAGTTACACCGCAGACCAACGCATCGGTGAAGGGGGAGGCCTAGATAGCGAAGGTGAAGATATCGAAGTGATGGAAGTTGCGTTTGATGATGCAATGAAATGGATATCCACTGGCCAAATTCAAGATGCCAAAACGATTTTGTTGCTTCAGCATGCGGCATTAACCCTATTTAATGTTTAGTTAATGTTGGCCGTGTAGACTCGGTTTTTGCCCAACAATGCGTCAATTTCTTTGCTCGGATGTGAATATCTGTCTTATTTATGCGCAATGCGAGCCAGTTCACTGGCATTTTTGAGTAAAACGTTCTATCTAATATAGAGATATACCTTTAATCATACTGAGTTCGGCATGGATATTTTCCCTCTTTTGAAGCGGCCACTAATGGCTGGCTGTATTGCATTAACAATGACGGGCGTTGCACATGGTGCTGGAGAAGTCAGTAACGTTAATGTAAGCGAGGCGTTTGCTACCCCTTTCCAATACGATACTGACGGTGCCACCTTCACTTGGGGGATGGGGAAGAATCAATTGCTCGATGGCTTCACAGTCGATGGGCTTGGATTTAGCTATACCAATTCTGCTGATCGAGTAGAGCTGCGCCGTAACGATATTGCTGGTTTATCCACTGGTAATCCGTGCGGCATATTTGCTCAACGAGTTGGCGCAAGTACCACAATACTTAGCCCTGATTACCCAAGTGACGGCTCAGGCACTGGGAACTGCGACATGGCAGCGATGCTTGCCAGCCGTGTCATCAATCGTGGTGCTTTGGATATTTTTTCTAATAAAGTACCCAATCCCAAAAACGTTGAACGAGTCGATTACCTGTTTGACACAGGCGTGTCTGCACCGTTCGATAAAAATGCAATGAGTCGGGCAGGGCATGTCGTCGCCGAAAAGCGCGGTAACAACCCTATTCAAATTGCAGCAGTTTTGTCTTTGGATGTCTTTGGCCAGCCTGAATCCTATGGGCCACTGGTCAGAGTGAACGAATTTTTTCACGGTTGTAGCGGTGATGATGTTTGCTACGGGGTTACTACGCTACAGCACAATTACCTATTTTTTCAAAGCAGCTCCTCTGGGCCTCAGGGTTTTCCACGGTTCTTGAAAGAGTCCACTGAGTCTCTAGCGATGGCCTTTGTGTCGGCTAAAGAGCTGGGCTTAAGTGAAGGTCAGCGATACTATGGTTTTTCTTATTTTGCAAAAGATGTAGACAGTAGTAAACACAAGCTAACCGATCCTTCTAGCTTTCCAAATGACACTGCCGACGATTACATTGTGCCGGGTGACGGTGCAGATATATATGGTGGTGTTTCCGGTTACTTTGTTGGCGATGAGGTCAGCACGGCAACTGGCAAGTTGTTCAAGGATGAAAACGGTGATGGTCAAGCGAACGATAACGAAGCTGGAATAGCGTCGATCACGCTGACACTGCATGAGGACAGCAACAATAACGGGGTTTATGACCCAGGTGTTGATATGCAGCTTGGTGATTCGCTTGAAAGCGACATCTCTGGCAACTTTACGTTACCAGGCCTTAGCAACCAGAGTTACTTTTTATTGCTCGATGAAACCGATGCTGATATACCGCCAAGTTTGATTCTGCCTGCTGGTAGTAATCCAAGCATGTTTCAAGTGACGGGTGTGGACGTACCAGGCATCGACTTTGGCTTTATTGCAAACACATTTAATGATGGTGGTACAACCACAGCCGGCACGACTGATGGCGGTGATACAACTGGTGGTACGACTCAAGGTGGCGATACAACCGGTGGTACTACGCAGGGTGGCGATACAACTGGTGGTACTACACAGGGTGGCGATACAACCGGTGGTACTACGCAGGGTGGCGATACAACTGGTGGTACTACGCAAGGTGG